>SCTE01000124.1 GCA_004298915.1 Chloroflexota bacterium
CATGACCGCGCGATACAGCCAGTAGACGTCGAACGACAGGACGAACCAGGCCACGAACTCGGGCCACCGGAAGGACAGGCCGACCGACGTGATGATCAGGCCCCAGGTGATGACCCCGGGCACGATCTCGAGCAGTCGCTGGATGCGGCGGGCGCGGAGCGGGACGACCTCGACCGTCGGCGGGTTGGCGCGTGACGAATCAGCCGATCCGTGCGCGTCCTGCGATGCCCCGGCGCCGGCCGCGTCGCCTTGGACGGCCGTGCCGACCCTCGGTGACGGGGCGACCGCGTCAGCCACCGATGGGGATCGGGGTCACCCAGTGCGAGAGCGCCGGCGTCCGTCCGCGGACCGCATCGAAGTAGGCGTCGCGGATCGCGCTGGTCATCGGCCCGACCGATCCGCTGCCGACCGTTCGATGATCGAGCTCGATGACCGGCGAGATCTGGACCCCGGTTCCGCACAGGAACATCTCGTCGGCGATGTAGATCTCGGACCGATCGATCGACCGGATGGCGACGCTCAGTCCGAGCATGTCCGCGAGCTCGAGGATCGCCTTGCGGGTGACCCCCTCGAGGATGTCATCCGTGACGGGTGGCGTCAGCAGCACGCCGTCACGAACGAGGAACATGTTCGCCGCCGACGCCTCGGACGCGTGCCCGTCCGCGGTCAGGACGAGCGCCTCGTCGAAGCCGTTGAGCTCGGCTTCGGACTTCTGGAACGCCATGTTCACGTAACCGCCGACGATCTTGCCGCGCGCCGGCAGGGCCGTGTCGGCGTTGCGCCGCCATGACGAGGTCATGAGGCGGACGCCCTTGTCGATGTCGATGTAGTTGCCGAACGGAACCGCGAAGATCACGAGGTCGTGATCGAGGTGATGGAGGCGCACGCCGACCGTCCGGGTCGACTTGTAGAACGACGGCCGGATGTAGAGGTCCTCGCGCAGCCCGTTGCGCGACGCCGTCTCGACGACCAGCTGGACGAGCTCGTCCGTGGTCGGCAGGTCGTTCATCATCAGGATCCCGGCGTTGTGCCGGATCCGCTCCATGTGCTCGCGCAGGAAGAGCCCGTAGAGCGTGCCCTGGTCCGCATTCCAGTACGCCCGGATGCCCTCGAAGACCGCCGTTCCGTACATGAACGCGTGGGTCATGATGCCGATCCTGGCGTCACGCTGGGGTACGAACTTGCCCTCGAAATAGCAGATCAGGTCGTCGAGGGCGGGCGGGGCTTTCGCGGCGGGTGCGTTCTCGGTCAGCATCTGACGAGGCTCCTGGCTGATCGCGGCGGCGGCCGCGGGACCGTTCGACGTTGGCCGCGAGTATACCCCGACCGCCTGGACGCCCCGAACGACGGGATCGATCTCAGGACGGCTGGAGGATCGCCCCGACGACGAGCGCGAGGTAGGCCAGGTAGAACAGCCCGCCGACCATCAGCCCGCGGCCGGTCAGCCGCCCGCGGCGGGCCATCGGGACGAAGATGACCGCAGCCGAGGCAAAGGCAATCGCCGCCGACGCGAACGCGACGTACGAACCCGGGCCGATAACCCACTCGTGCGGGATGAACAGCAGCGCGATGACCGTCGGCAGGCTGGCCTGGAAGACCATCGCCCCGGTGATGTTGCCCATGGCCAGGGTGTCCTTGCCCTGCCGGACCCAGATGATCGAGTTGAACTTCTCGGGCAGCTCGGTGGCGATCGGGGCGATGATCAGGGCGAGGAGGACCTCCGAGACGCCCAGCGTCTGCGAGAAGTGTTCGACCGCCCCGACGAACGCGATGGCCCCGATCACGATGAACGACAGGGCCGCCACGACCTGGACGTTGACGACCCGGAGCCGGGGCGGGCCCGGGCTCCGCCGATGGAGCGGATCGAGGTGGCGGAAGCGGAGCGGGGCGAGATCCTCGAGGTCCACGTCCGGGTCGGCCTCGAAGTGGCGCCGGACGTAGAGCACGTAGATGACCACCAGCGCGATCGCGACCACGTACTTCGGCCAGACGGGCTCGATCGGCAGGAACGCCGCACCG
>SCTE01000125.1 GCA_004298915.1 Chloroflexota bacterium
CCCAGCCCGATGGCCCAGACCATGGCCAGCTGGCCGAAGAAGATCGGCAGCAGGTTGTCCATCGCCGTCCGCATGACCTGGGCGTTCGCCTGGACGACGAATGCGACGCCGGCCGTGACGAGGAGGCCGGAGAACATCCACAGGAACGCGTGACTGAGCAGGGCCGCCGCCACGACCGGGTCCGGGCGCGTCCCGGCCGGTGCGGTCGAAGACATCGGAAAGCTCATCGGGTACCTCCAGCCTTGTGATTGGACGAACTGGTGCGCGGTGTGGACGAGGTACGTGTCGGCGCCGCCGGGTTTCGTGCCGGCGCGGCGCTGCGTGTCGGCGCCGCCGGGTTTCGGGCCGGCGTCGCGGTTCGGGATTCGGCCTGCTCCGCGGCTCGCGCCAGCACCCAGAAGAGGTCGGCGAGCCGGTTCAGGTACGGCACCAGGTGGTCGCCCGGAACGAGGCCATCGCGGCGCAACCCGACGGCTCGGCGCTCCGCCCGACGCAGGATGGTCCGCGCCAGCTCGAGGGCGGCGCTCGTCGGCGTCTCGCCCGGGACGACGAACTCGGTCGGCATGATGATCGAAGCCTCGGCCTCGACCAGGACGCGCTCCACGTCCCGGAGCATGGCCTCGGACACGCGGGTCCGGCCGTCCTCGAGGCGATCCCACGCCTCGGGGTTCGTGGCGAGTTCCGCCCCGACCACGAACAGCTCTCGCTGGAACCGCAGGATCAGGTCGCCCAGGCCTCCGAGCGTGGGACCGAGCGTGCCCACGCGCCGCTTCACACCCAGGTTGGCGCGAGCGAGCCCGAGCGCGGCAACAGCCTCGTCGATCGTGCCGTACGCCTCGGTGCGCGGATCGTCCTTGGCGATACGATCGCCGCCGAAGAGGAGTCCCGTCGTCCCGTCGTCGCCCCTGGTGGTCGCGACGATCGAATCGATCGGGGAGCGCCGGTTCACCACGTCAGGATCGGCTCACCACATGAGGCCGGCATCGCGGGGGTCCCAGCGCTCGGCAAGGAGGGTCACCTTCACGGGGTGGTCCACGACGGACTCGGCCTGCTCCTTGACCTGCGCGATCATCGAACCGGCATACGGGCAGAACGGCGTCGTCAGGATCATCTTGATCTCGGTTTCGTCCTTGCCGAGCAGGACCTGCTTGATCAGCGCCAGCTCCACGACGTTCATCCCGATCTCGGGATCAACGACCGCACGCAGGGCATCGAGGATCGCGAGCTCGGTCGCTCGGCGTTCCGCGTCGAACGCGGGCGCGGCAGGCCCCGTCGCGGGCGTGGGCGTGGCGGGCGTCGCCTGGGCGGGCGTGGCGGCGTCTGCAGCAGAGGCCGCGGGCGTGGTTTCGGTATCGACGGCGTCGGTCATGGTGCTTGGGGCGCTCCGTTACTGGACGAAGAGCGTATCACCAGTCTGTTCGAGGGCCCCGCGGCGCGGTCCGGCGACGAGCCCTCTGGACCGGCGATCTACCCCGTGACCCGCGATTCTCTCCCAATTACGACGTGTGGTCGTGGTACGGACCGCCGAAGCGCGATTCGGGCCCAGATACGACCGGGGTTCGTATTGGGTGCCGCCAGGGTCGCCTGCGTCGCGCCGACGGGTGCGCTTCGGTCCCGATCTCAGCACGAAGCCGGCGCCGCCGGGCCAAGCAGACCCCAATTTGCAGGCCGAATCGTCACGGAGCGGCACCTACCACGAACGGGGGTCGTATCTGGGACAAATCGGCGCCGGATCCGACGAAACCGACGAATCCGCCGAGCGCAACCCCCGGACCCGAGCGCCGGGCCGGAGCCAACCCCGAGCCCCGAGCGCCGAGCCGGAGCGCTGATCAGCGGCCGTGCGCGAACTCGGCCGGGCGCCCGAACCGGCCCGGCCTGGCGGTCGACATCGCCCGGCCTGGCGGTCGGCATCTCTTGACGGAGATCGTCGGCGAGCCCATCGTGGGGATCCTGCTCGCGGAGGGTGGCGATGAACGGTCTCGGAGTCGTGGATCCCATCGGCCTTCCGAAGCCCCTCGCTCGGCTGCTCGCCGCGGTCCCGCGAGCGACCTGGGTCTTCATTGGGGCGGCCGTGATCGCCGTGTTCGCGGACGTCAGGAATGGGCTTGGCGCGGACCTGGCGCGTGATGCCGGGCAGATCATCGTCGCCGGAACCCTGACCGGCCTGCTCATCGCCCTGCCGGGCATCGCGCTGATCCGAAACCCGAGGGTGCCCACCCTCGCACCCGTCGCCTACCTCGGGCTGGTCCTGATCGCGGTCGGCACGATCGTTTCGATGCTCGTGAACGCACTCCTGAGCGGCGAATTCGGGGTCCCTGCCGGCGCGAGCCTGATCGAGACAATCGTGACGGCACTGATCCATCTGTCCGGTCTCATCATCGCGGCCATCGGGTGGCTGGCTCTCGCTCTGGCGCTGGTTCGGCGCCACGTGCGCGCCGGCCGGGCCACCACGATCATCGCAGGCGTTGCCGCGGCGGCCATCGTCGGGACGGTCGTGGCGGGCCTCGGATCGACGATCGGCCTCGCGACCGACGGCACGAACGACCCCAGTTGGGTCTGGTTCGTCGTGATCGGCTTCGGAGCGCATCTCGTCATCGGTCTGTCGCGGGCAGCGCTGGCCTGGACGTTCGTTCGCTCGGTGTCGTCGAGTCGATCCGGCGCCATCCTCGCTGCCGGCCTGTGGTCCATCACCGTCGCGATCGGCGCGGTCCTGGCCCTGGTGCCCGGAAGCATCCTCAGTCAGGGGGTCATCGAAGCCAACCTGCACCTCTGGAACACGATCGGTACGGTCGTCGCGCTGCTGGCGCCAGTGCTCCTTGCCTCGGCGGTCGCCCTCGGTCTCCTCGATCGCGGGGACACGCCACCCACCACGAAACCGGGCACCTCAGCATGACGAAGGTTTGGCGCCTGGGGCCGCGCGCAAGGATCCTCATCGCGTCGCTCCTCGTCGGCACGATCCTGCTCGGATGCAGTCCGGGCGGGCCCTCGAACGGGATCAGTCGAGACGATGCCGTCGCCGCGGCTCGGCTTGCCAGCCCTGGCGCGACCGGCGTCCTCGGCGCATCGACCGGGCCTGTCGCCGACTTCGACACGGGACAGCAGATCGTTCCGGGCGAAACGAAGGTCTGGGCCGTGGTGCTCACGGGTTCGTTCGCCTATTCCTGCCCGATGCCGGCTGCCAACGCGGGCGCATCGCCGTGTCCGGCTCCGGCGACGAGCGAGACCGTGGCCATCGACTTCGTGACCGGCGAATTCCTGTTCTCGTTCTACGGCGGCTAGGCAGCGCGCCTCGGCCCCGTGGCCGAGCCGGATGCAACGTCACTCTGCCCAGTGGACACGGATCGGCTTCGATGTCGGAGGCAACGGCAGGGATTCGGCCTCGGCGCGAATGGCCTCGCGGTCGAGGGTCGTCAGGTGCTGCCAGGGCTGGATCGTGAAGTCCGTGTCGGCCCGTCGCCAGGTCCCGACGAGTTCGCCGTTCAGGAGGACCGCGCCGGGCCAGACCCTCGACGTCCACAACGCAGCGCGACGATCAGGCTCGGGAACGAGCAGCGCGCGATCCGCGCCGCTCAGGAGGAAGTACGCATCCCCGCTCGGGAGGAGGCGCACCACCGAGGAAGCCTCGCGCCCGGCGCGGACTGCCGCCTCGTCCGATGCCAGGATCCACGCCTCCCCGACCGGCGTCCGAACCGGCACCAGAGACTCGTTCAGGGCATCGAATGCCGCGGCGCCGACAGGCGGCCGGATCCCCGCCCACTGCGCGAAGGCAGCCGTGGTCGTCGGCCCGAAGATGTGCAGGTGCCGGCGCGCCAGCTCGAGCCGCGCTTCGGCCGGCGAGATGTCGGGAGCGGGCACGGTCCAGATCGTCGGCTGGCGCGCCCCGTCCCAGCGGATCAGGACGGTGCCCGTCGGTGCCGCGTAGCGGAGTGAGTTCGGGCTGACGCCGAGCCCGCGACCCGCCTCGCCGTACGTCATCACCCGGCCCGCGAGGTAGGCGTGCAGCCGCTCCGCCGTCCGGACCGCGCGTTGTCGATTCTTCTCGATCTCGGGCCAGCGGCCGAGGGTGAAGAGCGCTCGATCGTCGGCCGCGACCACGTACGCGCTGAACCGGGGACCCCAGAGCTGGATGAGCGACGGATCCTCCCAGGTGTCGGGCCGGGTGCCCTCGACCCTCGCATGGATCGACAGCAGCGCCGCGCGAGGCATGCTGTCCTGCAGACCGGCCCATGCGGCGCGTTGAAGCGACGCGGGCCCGGCCGGCAATCGCTCGTCCAGGCCGCCGACGAAACGGCGATAGGCGAGAATCTGCCCTCGATCAAGCTCGAGTGGGCACTGCGGCGTCATGAAATCGATTGTCCTCTGTCGGTGGCACTCGGCGGAGCCGTGCCCGGGCTGACCGTCGATCAGGGCGGCTGAGTACGCAGACGTTCCTAGCCCATGCAGGCGGTCGTTCGCTCGGCCGTCGGTGGTCCGGTCAGGGTCGTGCCGGGCACGAGCGTGGCGGTGTACGGGCCTTTCAACGCCCCGATCAACCTGATCGTGAAGCTCCCCACGTCCACCGATCTCGGCCGGACATGCTCATGCCGCGGCTCCCCATCGACCGGCCATCCAGAGGCTGGCGACGACGACGAGTGCCGCGACGACGAGTGCCATGGTGCTCAGAAAGCGTCCGGCACGGGCCTCGTGACCGTCGAAGGCGAGGAGTGCAAAGCCCGCCCCCGCGAAGCCGAGCAGGATGAGGTCCGCGAGTAGCCAATCGGGCACCAGCGTGACCCCGCTGACGACGGCCAGCGTGAGTGCCCCGAACAGGCCCCATGCCGCCCAGGAGACAGCACCGAGGAGAGACCGGGTGGCCTTCGACGAGGCAGCGAACCGGTGGACCAGTTCAATCGTCGACACGAACGCGGGGAGCATGGACAGGCCGGCCCCCACGGACCAGGCGAGTCCCGAGGCGAGCCGCGACGCCCCAGTCCCGGTGGGCTCGCTCATGATGTCGCCGCCCTGCTGAAGGCGCTGAATCGCGAGGAATGCCGCGGCACCGGTGATCACCGTCAGGAGATACGCCATCGTCGGGCGCCTCAAGCTCGTACCGATGGCCCGCCCTCCCGGAATTCGAAGTCTGACGCGCCGAGGCATTAGACCAGGGTCGCTCGGTGAGGATGCATATCGGTGATACCCGACACAACCTCGCCGGGTTCGGTGGGCGAGTCGAGGCGGCGCTCAGATCGTTCGGGACGTGGGATCTCAGGGACGTCGGCCCCCCGAACCGGCTCCTGGTCCGGCTTGACTCCAGGCCTCGGCGTCGCGGACGATGGGTCGGAAACAGCGTCCGCTCAGGCCGATGGCTTCGAGGGCCGATTCGCAGGGTCAGGGCTGGGCGCGATCAGGCTGGAGGGTCTCGTGACGATCCGCAACGTGCTGCTGCTGGTCTCGGTGGCGTTTTTCGCGATCGCCTTCCTCGTCCTTCCCGATGGCTGCGCCGCGCACACGAGCGAGGACAACATCCACTGGGTCTGCCTGGATCCGTCCGGCGTCGGCCAGTACATCGGACAGGCCGCCCACATGCTGTTCGCGGGCCTCGCGATCCTGTCCGCGGCGCTCCTCGATCACGCGGCCCTGCTCGCCGCGATCCTACCCGACGCCTGATGGCGTGAACCCCCAGGCCCTGGCCTGCCGTCGAACACGAACGTGACCGCCTGGCGCGCAGGCACGCTGTCACGCCGCCGGATCGAGATCCTTGAGACTCTGGTCCTGACGGTCGTGATCTTCTTCGGCATCCAGGGCTTCGTCGCCCAACCGTTCAGGGTGGCAGGGGATTCGATGGAGCGGACGGCATTGCCGAACCAGTACGTGCTCGTGGACAAGCTCACGCCCAACTGGGCGCCCTACGCGCGCGGCGACATCGTGGTCCTCAAACCACCGGAGCGGTACGCCGACCCCGCCGGCGAGCCGTTCATCAAGCGCGTCATCGGCCTGCCGGGCGATCACGTCGAACTGAGGGACGGGACCGTGTTCGTGAACGGGACGGCGCTCGACGAGCCGTACGTCTACGCCGAGGGTGGCGTCCGGCAGGGTACGGATCCGATGCCGGGGGGACCTTCCGCATGGGACGTTCCCCGAACAGAACTGCTGGTCATGGGCGACCGTCGCCGGGCCTCGGCCGACTCGCGGATGTTCGGGCCGATCGAGATCTCCCAGGTCATCGGCCGAGCCTGGCTGCGCTATTGGCCGATCGACGCGTTCGGGATTCTCCCTGCCCCTATCTACGCGGCCGAGGCTACTGCGGCGCCGTAGCCGTACAGACGGAGACACGCTCCGCGGCGTCGACCAGGTCCTGCGCGGTGAATCAGGCGTCTCCGGGCATCGTCAGTTGCTCTGGAGAATCTGAGCCGAACTGATTCGTCCGGTCGCGGCATCGATGACGACCACGCCCCGGACGCTCGTGAAGCCATTCTGGGGCGGCGCCGTGAATACGAATATCCAATCGTCGGCGGGCTCGGTCGATGCGTAGATGGGGCTGCCCGCTGCGTCGCTGAGCGTCATCAGCCGCGGCGCGAAGTGTGCGTCCGAGAGGACCAGTCCGTTGATGGTTCCATTCAACTCCGTCAGCTTCGCTAGCCCGGTCTGGGCTGCCGACTCCTGGGTCACCGCGGGGGCACGAGCAAGGCCCTGCTGCTCGGTCGCGACGAACTCGCCGACGGCAACCCGGATGGTCGTCTGGTCGACGATCGTTCCGCTACGCACGATGCACCCGTTGAGTGTCATGAGCGATGCGAGCGCCACCGCCGCAAGCGCGATACGACCCACGGTATCCATACCCCCGAGACGCAGGATGGCCGCTCGCCGAGCACGGGTCAAGACCTGAGCCCGCGCTTGACAAGGGGCCTTCTCGGGCCAAGGCGTGACGAGATCTAGCCGGGTTCGACGAGACCGCTCGTATACCAATAGGCGTCATTCCGGCACGTCGTCGGCACCTCGGTAACCAGCTTCTCCTCGAGAAACGAGAACTGGTCGACGTTGATTTCGCCGCCGCCAAGGGTGACCGAGTCGCCAACATCGGCAATGTGCTCGTCGCCATGCCTGATCGAGTTCGACACGCGAACGTAGCCCTCCGGCCAGACGACGAGATATCGAGTACCTCCGTCGCCGACCAGGTAGACGCAACCGCCGATGTCCATCAGGGTGCCCGACTGCGCTGCTGCCGCTCCCTGGTTCTCGTTCCGATGGTTCGGGAGCGTTG
Organism: Chloroflexota bacterium; assembly: GCA_004298915.1. Lineage (GTDB taxonomy): Bacteria > Chloroflexota > Limnocylindria > Limnocylindrales > CSP1-4 > UBA5189. The sequence goes on from SCTE01000125.1 coordinate 7,241, forward strand.
CCAGAGGTCGACAGGCGACCACCAGAACAGCAAACACAAGCAACGCTCTAGTCGACTTCACGCGAACACCCGGAACACCCAGCCGCGAAGGTTAGCGAAGCGAGTCTAGTCTCAGCCAGCTATCGCGAACGTCGCTTGGCGTACGTCAATGTTATCGGCTCGAATGTCAATTGAATTCCCCGGCGCCTCTACCTATCGTCATGAGATGAAGGGCAACGGGTCAGGTTGCGCGCTCCTCGTGGCGACAATCACCCTCATCGGAGCGCGCGTCTCGGCTCCAACTCCGTCGCCAACGCGAGCGCCGGAGGCGTCAAGGGCGACTCCGACCGAAATGGCCTCGGCCGTCCCATCCGCCCCGCCAGTCTCACTGTCCGCGGCTGGCACATTCCGCGGCGACGGCCTGTGGGCGATCCAGGGCACGACCGTCCTGATCTCCGTCGATTTCGGAGTGCACTGGCGTCGAATGGCCATGCCACCCGCGGACGGTTACGGAACCCTCGCGTCGTTCGTCCTCGATGAGCGGCACGCCTGGTCGATCACCCGAGGACTCGGATCGACGGACTTCTCCGGCGCCTCGACCGACGTGCTCAATCTGGTCGCCCATCGAACCGTGGACGGCGGCGGGTCGTGGCAGGAAGTCAATCTGGGCAGCTATCCGGGCACGACTCAGGAAATGGCTTTCGTCGACCCCCGGCACGGGTACATCCTGACCTCACCGATGCGGCACAGCTCAGGCGTCAGCACGACCCTCGTGACTGACGATGGTGGGGCCACATGGACGGTGGCTGGCACCGGCCCTTGGCTGGGTCCACTGTTCACCGCGAGTGACGCGTCAACGCTTTGGGCGGGTGCGCAGCAGGATCCCGCGCCGATCGAACACCCGCTCCTCGGAGTCAGCCGCGACGGCGGGCGTACGTGGGCCGACGCCCGGCTTCCGGGCCTGGTCGGCGCACTTGGTGGTGGCAATACGTGGTTGGTCGGGCCTCCCCGCTTCATCGATCAGCAGGCCGGACTCGTGACGATCGCGTTCCGGGATTCGGCAGGCAATGCCCAGACCCGCATCTATCAAACGGGCGATGGCGGGATCTCATGGAGAACGGTCACTGATCGTCCTGGGGAAGCCGGTACAAATCCGGCGACCATCGATTCCGACCACTGGATACTGCCCGTGGTGAACCCGTTCGGTCTCATCGCGACCGCCGACGCGGGGGCGAGTTGGGGCGCAATTGAGGCCACTGGATTGGCAAGCCCTTGGATCAATTGGATCGACGTTCTCGACCCCGGCCACCTGGCGGCCATGACGCTGACTGGCAGCGGAGATCCCGGGCCCGAATCCCTGTTCCTGAGCACGGACAGTGGACGGACGTGGCAGCCCGCCGATCCCGGGAGTCCGCCCGGGTAGGTGGTAAGCCTCGTTTGGCGTATGCGTATTTCGGTCCGTGCCGCTAGCCGGAAGGTCGGCGCAAGACCGCTATGGAGGGCACGGGTCAGCAATCGGCGTGAGGGCGGTGAGGCCTGACACGATGCCGTCCTGGGAGGTCGGCGCGTGATCATCGCCCCACACCACCAGGGTCTGCCGCCCCGCTCCGAGCGCAAACCGAGCGACCTCGGCGCAGTCCGGCGTTACGATGACTTCGAACGGCCGCTCGTCAGATGAGAGCGCCGGACCTTGGCCGGCCGAGTTCGCCGGGACGAGCCAAGCATGGCTAGTCCCGCCGCCGATGATCCGCAGGATGTACGGATCGCTGTCCCGGTTGTCGACCGCGATGGTGATCGCGCCGCCTCCACATCCCGAGAGGAGCGCGCAACCAACGACGAGGGTGAGTACCTTCATCAGTACACCCTACCGGTGGACGACCGCCAGAACAGCCATATCGGTGGCTCGGGTGCAGGCTTAAATGGTTGCCCGGGCGGGTGGACGACGACCCGAGCCTCACCTAGGGGGCGTC
>SCTE01000126.1 GCA_004298915.1 Chloroflexota bacterium
CGCCACTCGAGATCCATCGCCAGCTCGGCCTCCGTCATCCCCGGCCGGATCATCGGGAGGAGGGCCGCGAGCGCCCGATCGGCCACCGCGCAGGCCGCCGCGATCCGCTCGATCTCGGCGGGTTCCTTGACCTGCCGATCGGCCTCGACCCAACCTTCGACGGCGATGAGCTCCACGTCGGGCGCGGCAGCGGCGAGCCGTTCCCAGGTCGCGTGCGGGACGAATCCGGCCTCGACCGCAACCCGATGGGCGCCCGCCTCGGCCACGAGCGCCGGCCATCGCTCCGACAGCGCGTGGTAGCACTCGAACTGGACCGAGTCCGGAACCTCTCGACGCGCCTGGATCGTGTACCGGCTGTCGGCAAGGACGCGCACGCCATCGGCGGTCACGAGGAACTTGCCCGAGTCCCCCGCCGACGCCGTCTCGGTCTCGGCCAGGCTGAAGCCCGTGAGATAGCGCATGTGCTCGCGGCGCACCCCGAAGTAGGCATCGACGCCGGCTTCCTCCATCCGGGCCCTGAGGCGGCCGAGTCGAGCGGGACGGGCCGACCGATCGGCGTCCGCCCAGCGCTCGAGGTCGACCCGGGTCGGCGGCGCGCTGAAGTCCGTCGGACGCGGGTGCCGCGCGTCGATCACGTCGGGTACTTCTTGATGTTGGCCTGGTGCTCCTTGAACGTCCGGGCGTAGACGGTCTTGCCGTCCCCGATCGCGAGGAAGTACAGGTAGCCGGCCGTCGTATCCGGTTCGAGCGCGGCATCGATCGAGGCCACGGTCGGTGACGAGATCGGGGCCGGCGGAAGGCCCTGGTGCGTATACGTGTTGTAGCCGGCAAGGTCATCGGGCAAGGTCGTCGGCAGTGGATCGGTCAGCCGCCCCCAGAACGAATAGAGCTGCCAGGCGTTGAAGTCGAGTGCCCGAAGCTGAAGCGTGTCGTTGATGTAGAAGACCGTCGGATCCGAGCCGAGGAACCCGCGCGTCTCCTTCTTCGGGTTCAGCCGGTTCTGGAACACGCCGGCGATGAGCGGCCGGTCGACGTCCAGCCGGGCTTCCTGCTCGACCATCGAGGCCATGACCAGGACCTGGTCCCAGGTCAACCCACGTGCCTCGGGCACCTGCATCCGGAGATCGCCGACGGCGTCGTGGAACTTCGTCAACATGGCCCGGACGAGGTCGTCCGCGGTCGTGACGTGCTGCTGCGGATCGCCCCGCACGTCGGTGATGAGGGTATAGGTCGCTGGATAGAGGTACCCCTCCAGGGTCGCGCCGGCCGGAAGCTTGAGCCACGGGAAGTCGGCCAGCAACGCCGGTGGTGGTGCTGTGACCGTGTCGTAGAACGCCTTGGCGTCGACACCCGATGTCACGGTCTGGAGCTTGGCGGTGATCTGCTCGAGGCGGAGGCCCTCGCGGAACGTGACCCGCGTCGTTGCGATGACGACCGGGGCATCGACCAGCGCGGCCGCGACCTCGGCCGGCGTCATGTTCTTGCGGAGCAGGAAGTTGCCCGCCTTGAGGTTCGGTGCCAGGCCGTCTTCGATCGCCGTGAACAGGAACGCACGCTCCGAGGTGATCGTCCCGGCTGCCAGGAGCCGCGGGGCGATCGTCGCCGGCGTGTCGCCGAGTTGGACCTCGAAGACCACCTCGGCGTCATCGTTGCTCGCGGGTTCGGTCAGGACGGGGCCGAGGTCCTCGCGGATGAAGTCCGCGACGAACGAGACCTTCAGGGACCCGGGGTTGTCCCACGCCCATCCGACGACGGCGGCCCGGACGAGCGGCCGCATGACGGTCAGGCCGACGACCGCGACGACGACCGCGAGGATGCCGGCGAAGAGGAGGAACCGCAGGATCCCCGGCAATCCGGACGATCCGCCGTCCTTCCGATACCGGCGACCGCCCGGCGGGCCGCCACGTCCGTCCGAGGCGCGCCACGACGGCATGTCGGCATCGTCGAAGGCACCAGGGTCCATCTGGCGGGCCTGGTCGCGTGGGTTGCGGCCACCGCGAATGCTCATTCGACGCGCCCGCCTGACCGGGAGGCGATGTCGGCGGCCTGGACCGCGCCGGTGCGACCTGATTCGCCGGGCGTTCGGCGGGCCTCGAGTTCGTCCTCGAGGATGATGACGGCAGATTCCTGGTCCACCCGGGCACGATAGCGGTCCCGCTGGGTTCGTGACGGTGGCCCGCCCGATCGACCCCGTGGCATGGGCCCGAGGCGGGACTCGGCCCGGTGGCTGCTGAGGCGCTCGTCGCGGAGGCTCACCGGCAGGCCGAGGACGGCCCCGATCGCCGCCGACCACGTCCTGGCCGCGATCGCCATGGGTCCCTCGTCGCCATTCGCATGGAGCGGCAGCCCGACCACGAGCTCGTCGATCGCCTGCGCTTCGACGATCCGCTCGATCTGGACAGCATCGGCCTCGGCCGACGTGGCTCGTGGGATCGTCATGAGGGGGCGCGCCGGCTCCCGGCCGGGCTCGGCGATCGCCAGGCCGATCCGGCGCTCCCCGAGATCGATGCCCAGGAGGCGGGTCACGGGGTCGACCCCGATGGCCCGGCTCCGGCTGGCGTCGGGCCGGCGTCGAGGGACGACGACGCCGCGGGCGACGGACGGACCGGTTCCTCGACCGTGAGGCTGACCCGGCCGTCGTTCGACGGAATCGTCGTCACCCAGTCGGGCCAGACGGTGATCGTGACCTGCCCGAACGCCCCGAGGACCGTCCGCGCCTGCGGCAGTCCGAGGCCCCTGATCTGGTCGCGTAGCGCCGTCGCATCGATGAGGCGCGTTTCGGTCGCCTGGACCGAGACGGGAAACGTGATCGACGTGCCGATGACGATCGGTGCGCCGACCACTGGTTGGATGGAACCCTCGTCGAGGACGAATCCCGGGTCCACGGCAGCCCGGATCCGGGTCTCGGCAAGGGTCGAGATCGGGCCAGGATCCACGCCCAGCGCTGTGCCCTGCGCGGTCAGCCCGAGGTCGAACGTGGGCTGGAGCAGGCCGACGAGCGTCGCGGGATCGACGGACGGGGTCGAGGGTCCGAGCGATCGGGTCTCGGGGAACAGCGTCGTGCCGGGTGGGACGTCCGTGGACCCGGCGACCTGCTCGGCGAATCGGGCGGCCAGCGCGGTATCGAGCGCGGCCAGCGCCGCGTCGACGTCCGACTGCTGCACGACCGGGCTCTCGGTATGCGCGCCTCCGGTAGTGGGTGCCTCGTTCTTGACGAGCGTGCGCTTCGGGTTCTCCTTCTCCGGAACCACGACGATCTTGCCCGCTCCGACATTGCCGGTGGTCCCGGGCGTGATCGCCACGACGCCAACCTTTCGAGTCGAGGGGATCACGACGAACTTGCCATCGATGATTCCGATTTGGGCCGGCGGCAGCGTAATCGGGGCGGTGGTCCGGAACTCCGTGCCTGACTCGGTCTTGACAATCGAGCCCTCCGGTATCGGATTGGAATTTCCGGTGTTGAGACTCGAGAAAGTCACCTCACCGGTCGCGGCCGTCTCATCGACCTTCAGGCCCGTCGCCGGGAAGGTCTGGGACACCTCGACATCGAACGGGAAGCTCGTCGCCGGGACGAGGAGCGCTGCAGGGTCGGGAGTCGTCAGCCCGGCCTGCGCCGTGACGCTCAGCCTCAAGGGGCCAACCGTGTCGGTCGTCGGGATGAGCACGATGGTCGCGCTCGGCAGGAGCTGGAAGCCGGCCACGGCACCGGCCGTCAACAGCGCGACGAGCCCGAGCGCGACGGCGAGGCGGCGCCCGCGCGTCGGGCTTGGCGGCCGGCGGCCGATCTGCGGAACGGGCGTCGCGATCCGCGGGCTCGGCAGGCGCGCCTCGATCGGGAGCGCCAGCGTCGGGCTGTCATCCGGCTCTGGGTGAGGCTCGTGGGCGGATCCCCGCGCGGGCGGCCTCGAAGTCGAGCGGATGCCGCCACCCGACCCGGTCGCGGCCGTCGCGGCGGCCGGGGCCGTCCCGGGGGTTGGCGGCCCGGCCTCGAATGCCGCCACGGACACGTGGGTCGGCAGTCCCGCCGACGCGGCGAGCGCGCGGGCGGATGCGTCGCCGGTGACGATCTCGAGCGTCTTCTTCCGATTCGTGGCCTCCCGGGCGAGCAGTCGGAAGTTGATCCGCGAGGTCGCGAGGCGCGAGCCGTGGGGCAGCGTCAGCGCGATCCGCTCCTCCTTGAGCGACCGGAGGCGCGCCACGGCCGACGTGATCTCGTCGTCGATGTCGAGGTAGACGATCGCGGTCTTCATCAGATGCGCAGCTGCCTGACGACCCGCCGCAACGCCCCGTCGAGCGTGCCGGCGGCATGTCCGAGCTCGATCGCCTGATACGCCAGGCCCATCGGTGTCACGTCCTGCTGGTCCACGAGGAGCTGTGTCTCGTCCCGGATCGTCTCGACCTGGTCTGGCGACATGATCGCGACCTCCGGCGGTCGAGAGAACGGCAGCGCCTTGGAGAACGCCGGATCGGCGAGGGCGGCGCGGATCTCGGGCAGGCGGGTCCCGCCACCACACAGGTAGATCCGGCCGGGCAGGAGGTCACCCGCGGCCAGCTCCTCGAGGACGAGCTCCACGCCGGCGGCCCAGACGGCGACGTCCTCGGCAACGATCGAGCGGATCTCCTCGGTCGCGTCCCCGGCGATGCCCCGGGCGTAATCGACCTTGAGCGATTCGGCACGCGGGAACGGCAGCTCCATGCGATCGGCGATGGACTTGGTGAAGGCCCGGCCGCCGAGCGCGAACATCCGGGTTCCCTCGATGCCGCCCTGCCGGACGAGGGCCACGTCCGTCGTGCCGCCGCCGACATCCACGAACAGCGCACCACCCTGCCGGACCTGGTCGTTGTTCAGGGCGCGGGCGACCGCGTAGGGCTCGGCGACGACTTCGATGAGGTCGAGCTCGAGCTTCTGGGCGACCGTCTGGAGCGCGCCGAGGTGGACCAGCGGCGCGAAGGCGTTGAAGATCGCGATCTTGACGTGCCGGCCCTTGAACCCCACCGGATTGCTGACGGCGTAGCCGTCGATCCAGGCCCCGACCACGGCGGCGTGCACCAGGCGGACATCGACATTCGCTAGCCCCGTTTCCCAGGTGACCGAGCGCTCGGCTTCGCGGAGCGCCTCGCGCTGGACGCCCTCCATCAGCTTCTGGAGCTCCGGCTCGGTGATCGGTGCCTCGGGTCGGACGCGTTCCTGGGTGTGTGCGGTCGTGAACCCCTTGACCAGCTCGCCGGCAATCCCGACTACGACCTGGGTCGGACGGAAGCCCGCCATCTCCTCGGCCTCCTGGAGGGCCACGGAGCAGTTGTCCACGACCGCGGAGATGTCGGCGACCGTGCCCGACTGCATGTGGGACAGGCCCTGGCGCTTTCGCCCGACGCCCCGGACGATGCCCCGTCCCTCCTCGTCGATGTCGAAGACGAGGGCCTTCGCGAACTCCGTGCCGATGTCGAGCGCCGTGCAGGCAGTCAGGTCCGTCGAGCCGTCGGCGCGCTGCCAGAATCGCTTCAGGAAGGTCATCGCGGTCAGGCCGTCCAGGTCGGGATCGCGAACTCACCCGAAAGGAGCTGGAGTCCGAGCATCGTGAGGAGAGCCGTCGACGCCACGAACAGGACCGCGCCACCGACCTTCGACGCCGGGTGGTACTGGTTCCCCGCCGCGAACCCGTAGCCGACGGCGATGAACCCGATCCCGGCGGCTATCGCCAGCTCCGGCAACGGCGTCGGCAGGCCGCGTGGCAGCCCGAGGACGCCGATCCCGACGTACCACAGCCCGACGATCGCTCCGCTGGCGAGCGTCCGCCCGAGGAGCTGCTCATAGGTCCGGATCCGGAGCACCAGGGCCGTCTGGAAACCGGCCGCGAGGACCATGCCGAGGATCCCGACGCCCGCCACGATCCAGGCATAGACCGGGAATTGCTCGGCCTCGATGGCGGCGACCAGCAACGCGACCGGGATCGTGGCCAGCATCAGGACCACGCTGGCGATGTCGTTCCACGTTCCCCACGGGTTGCCACGGCTGAAGAACACCAGCAGCGTGACCATCCCGACGACGGTCGCCGCCGCCGCGAGCAACGACGACCAGCCGACGAACTGCTCGATCGTGATCATTCGCTCCGGCCGGCCCGGGCCCGCACCGACGTCTCGATCGCCGCGACCGCCGCCGGCACGCCGGCGAGGTTCGTCCCGCGGCCCTGGGCCATCTCGGCCTTGCCCCCACCCCGGCCGTCGATCGCGGGCATCGCCTCGCGGACCAGGTCGCCGGCACCGAACCCACGCGCCACGAGGTCGTCCGAGACGCTCACGAAGACCTGGGGCTCGTCGGCTTCGAGGGCGAGCGCGATGACGCCGCTCGGCAGCAGGCCGCGCAGGTCCTTGGCGACGGCCTTCATGGCATCGAGGGACTCCCAGGATCCCGACGCGATGACGGCCCTGACGCCGGAGCCGAGATCGGCGGCGCGGCCCACGAGATCCGCGGCCCGCGCGGCACCGCCTCCGGCCGCACCGCCGGCCTTCATGCGTCGCTTCGTATCCCGGAGCTCATCCTGGAGGCCGGCGATCTTGCTGGCCACGGCCTCCCCGGTCTGCGCCCCGACCGCCGCCATGGCCGCCTCGAGGGCATCGGATCGAGCCCGGAGGTAGGCATCAGCGCCGGCGCCGGTGAGCGCCTCGATCCGCCGCATCCCCGAGCCGATGCTCCGATCGGACGTGATCACGAAGCCGCCGATCTGCCCCGAGGCCCGGCAGTGCGTGCCGCCGCACAGCTCGAAGCTGTAGTCCTGGACCCGGATGGTCCGGACGGTCTCGCCGTACTTCTCGTCGAAGAAGGCATCAGCGCCCGCATCGATCGCCTCCTGCATGCCCATGAACGCGATGGAGACGGGTCGATCCTCGCGGATGATGCGACGGACCTCGTCCTCGATGGCCCGGCGCTCGTCGTCGGTCAGGGCCCGGTCTGCGGGGTAGTCGAAGCGCAGGTAATCCGGCGTGACCAGCGAGCCGGCCTGGCGCGCGCGATCGCCGACGACGTTGCGCAGCGCTCGATGGACCAGATGCGTGCCGGTGTGATTGCGCATCGTGTGGGCACGACGGTCCGCGTCGACCTCCGCGACGACGAGGTCCCCGACGGCGATCCGCCCGCGCAGCGAGCCGCGATGGACGACCAGGCCGGCGACCGGCTTCTGGGTGTCCTCGACCTCGAACAGGACCGCCCCGTCGGCGCCTCGGAGGACGCCCTGGTCGCCCACCTGGCCTCCGCCCTCGGCATAGAACGGCGTCCGGTCGAGGACGATCTCGGCCGCAGCCGAGGCCTCGGTCCTGAGCTCCTGGTCGCCCTTTGCCTCGAGCGTTTCGTATTCGATGCCATCGCGAACGATGGCGAGAACCCGCGCGCCCTCGACGTTCGTGGTCTCGTAGCCGACGAAGGTCGTGTCACCGGCGTTTGTGACCACGGTCGCGTCATATGCGCGGCCGATACCAGTTGCGTGACCGGCCCGAGCCTGGATCGACTGGTAGAGCGAGGCGAGCTCGGCATGCCGGGCGAGCTCCGCCTTCTTGCCCGATCGCGAGCGATCCCGCTGCTCGGCGAGCGCGGCATCGAACCCGGCCCGATCCACGCCGACCCCGTACTCGGCCGCGAGCTCGATCGTCAGGTCGATCGGGAACCCGAACGTGTCGTGGAGCTTGAACGCGACCTCGCCGGGGATCTGCGGCGCGTCGGCCGGTAGGTCCTCCGCGCGAAGCCCGATGGTCCGCTCGTTCGAGGTCAACGGGATCAGGGCATCCTCGAGGATGACCGTGCCGGCCGAGAGCGTCCGGATGAACTGGTTCTCCTCGCGGACGATCGAGCCGAGAACCTCGTCCCGATGCTCGGCCAGGTGCGGATACGCCTCGGCCATCGTGTCGATGACGACCCGCGCGGTCTCGGCCATGAACGGTTCCGTGCGGCCCAGGAGCCGGCCGTGCCGGATCGCCCGGCGCAGGATCCGGCGAAGCACGTAGCCGCGGCCCTCGTTCGACGGCAGGACGCCATCCGCGATCAGGAACGTCGCGGCGCGCGAGTGATCGGCGATGACCTGGTAACTGAAGCGCTCCGCCTCGAACGCGTCCGGATCGTGGCCGAGGAGCTCGCGGAGACGCTCGTGGATCGGCGTGAAAAGGTCCGTGTCGTAGTTCGACGGGACCCCCTGGACGACGCTCGCCAGGCGCTCGAGGCCCATCCCGGTATCCACCCCGGGCGCCGGCAGCGGCGTCAGGCTCCGATCGGGATGAAGCTCGTACTGCATGAACACGAGGTTCCAGATCTCGAGCCAGCGCGGGCAATGTTCCGAGTGGTCGGGCGTGCAGAAATCGCCCTCGCTGAATTCGATCCCGCGGTCGAAGTGGATCTCGGAACACGGCCCGCTCGGCCCGATGTCGGCCATCCGCCACCAGTTCTTCTCGTCGCCGTTCGGGAAATCCCCCCAGCGCGCGATCCGCTCCGCGGGCAGGCCGATTTCGTCGTGCCAGATCCGATACGCGTCGTCATCGGTCGAATAGACGGTCGCCGCGAGGCGGTCGCCCGGGATCCCCATGTCCCGGGTCAGGAATTCCCAGGCCCAGCGGATGGCGTCGGGCTTGAAGTAGTCCCCG
>SCTE01000127.1 GCA_004298915.1 Chloroflexota bacterium
CCGGGGGCTCTTTGATCGACCACATTCATCTGCCTGCGGGCAATCACGCTCGCCGATACCTCAGTTTTGGCGGAATCGAGGGAGGGGCGCGCTCATCCGAGGCTGAATTGATCAATGAGATCGATCATGGCTCGAACGTACAGGGCCCGGATTGGAGTCGACGGCGCCACGCCACGGCAAATTGCCGCTCGGCCGGGAGTCACGGTCGCGCCGCGGTCGTGGTGGTTATGGCGCCTTCGGGTTCACGAATCGGCAACGGTCCCGGAGCGGGCAGATCTCGTGGGCCGGGTTCCGCGCATGGCAGATCACGCGCCCGTGCCGGATCAGGTTCACGTGCGATTCGTACATCTCGACCGGCGCGAGCATCGCCAGGAACAGGTCATGGGCGTCGTCCGCGGTGGTCTTGGCCGGAATGAGTCCAACCCGTTTCGAGACCCGCTCAACGTGGCGGTCCACCGCCATCAACGGCATTCCGAACGAGAACATCAGCAGGACCGACGCCGTCTTCTTGCCGATCCCGTCGAGGGCCGTCAGCCACGCACGTGCCTCGAGCGGCGCCATAGCCCCGAGGAACTCGAGCGAGTAGTCGCCGCGAGCCTCGCGGATCGACCGGAGCGTCGACTGCAGCCGCGGTGCCTTCTGGTTGGCGAGGCCGCCGTGCCGGATCACCTCCACGAGCTCCTGGACCGGCGCGAACTCCACGGCCGCCCAGTCCGGTGGCGCGCCGTCGGACAGGCCCACGCCACCCCAGCCCGGTCCCGGGATGTGGCGCTCGGGCGTGAGCCCGGACGGGTAGGCATCCCTGAGCGATTCGAAGGCCCGCTCGGCGTTTGTGTCGGCGCTGTTCTGGGTGAGGATTGTCAGGATCAGCTCACTCGTCGGGTCCAGGCGCCGCTCCCAGGTCGGGTGGCCATGGATCGTGGCGAGGCCCGCGAGCACATCCGCGACCAGGTTGGGCCGGGTCCGGTCCAGGCGCCGGGCCCAGGTCCTGGCCGGATCCGGTGGACGCCGCTTCTTCCGCTTCTTCGTGGCAGTTCGCTTCGCGGGCGTCGACTTCGCTCGTGCCGGCACTACCAGATGACCTCGACGTCGTATTGAGCAATTGCGGGATCGGCGGTGATGATCGGGATGGCTTCGACCTGCGCTTGGGCAACCAGCAGCCGGTCGAAGGGGTCTCGATGGATCAGGGGGAGGCTCGCCGCGCGAAGGGCGTGGCCCATCTCGATCGCAAGAGCCGCAAGCCCATTGGATGCGAGTCGACTTCGAACATAGTCGTCCGGGCTCTCGGGAAGAGTCAGCCGACCAAGACTTGCCTTGTAGGCCAACTCGTAGGCGCTGGCGGCACTCAGGAGGACGTCATTGGCTCCATCGTCGAGAATTCGGCGACACTCCGCTGACAGTTTGGGGTCGTCGAGCACCCACCAAAGGAATGCATGCGTGTCGAGCAGGGCCCTCACTTCGAAGTGGCGCGCATCGGATCGCCGGGATGCATGTCGTCCGGATCCCATTCCGGGATGGGATCGTCAAAGTCCGGGTGAATGAACACCATCCCCTTGTCCATCCCGGGAGTTCGGCGCGCGGGCCGGGCCTGAACTGCCACGAGCCGAGCTACCGGCTTGCCGGCCTTCGCAATCACAACGTCCTCGCCACTGCGGACCAGCTCGAGAAGCCGTGAAAGGTGCGTCTTCGCTTCGTGGATGTTGACCGTGGTGCTCATCGTTTGATCATGGACTTAGTCATGGACTTAGTCAAGATGCGAGAGACCGGCGGCGATCCGTCCAGCACAAGCGACAAGCGGTGCAATTCCCGCGGCCATCGCCACCTCCAGCGGGACCGGCCGCTCCCAGACCGGTACCACCGTCACTCCGAGTGGCTCGAGCGCAGCGATGCCCTCGGGCTCAACTCCGCCCCCCACGGCGACACAGCGAACGCCAACACCCTCGGCCAGCCGCGCGACGCCCATCGCGGTCTTGCCGAACGCGGTCTGGGCATCGATCCGTCCCTCGCCGGTGATGACGAAATCCGCCCCGGCGAGGCGATCGACGAGGCCCGTCTCCTCGACGACGAGATCGATGCCGGGCACCAGCTCGAGCGCGCGGAACCAGGCACGCACTGACAGCATCCCGTAGGCCGTGCCGCCAGCCGCTCCGGCGCCGGGGGTCTCGCGCTCATTGCGGCCGGTTGCCGCGTCGAGTCCGTCGGCCCAGCGTGCGAGGCGCCGGTCGAGACCGGCCACAGCGGCCGGGTCGGCGCCCTTCTGCGGCCCGTACGTCGCTGCGGCGCCGCGTTCGCCGAGCAACGGGTTCGTGACGTCGCAGGCGATCCGCAGCTCGACGACACGAAGCCGGGCGTCGAGCCCGTCGAGCGACACCGCAACTGTGCCGTCCGCGCGGTCATCCACCCGAGCCCCGAGCGCCTCGAGGATCCCGCGGCCGCCGTCGCTCGTCGCGCTGCCGCCGATGCCCAGGACGATATGGCGGATCCCGGCGCCCAGCACCGCCACCAGGACCTCGCCGGTGCCGCGGGTCGATGCGCCGAACGGGTCCCGTTCGTCGGTAGTGAGCCGTGACAGCCCCGAGGCACTCGCGAGTTCGACGACGGCTCGGTCCCCGTCAAGGGATCTCAGCCATCGGGCCGTCACCGGCCGGCCGATCGGATCGGTGACATCAGCCGTCTGCCAGGCCCAGGCACCCGTGGCAGCGATCGCCTCGAGCGTTCCCTCGCCGCCGTCGGCGAGCGGTGCAAGCGCGATCTCATCGTCAGGTCGAACCTGGCGCCAGCCGTCCGCGAGAGCCCGGGCCACCTCGACCGAGGTCAGGGATCCCTTGAAGGAATCGGGCGCCATGACCACTCTCATCGAGCGGGTGGGTCCTCGCCTTCGGGCACGCTGCGGCGTTCGAGGTACTCGGGAATGCGGATCATCGGTGGCCGTTCCATGTCGGCCAGCTCGATGACCTCGAGCGACAGGCGGCCGCGGCCGGAGCGCGGCAGCTTCATCGTCGAACCGAGCTCGGCGAAGAGGCGCGCCTTGCGCCGTTCCTCGAGGCGTTTCATGACCGCCTGGAGGATCACGAAGCTCATCCGGGACAGGCCCTCGAGCTCCTGGTTGCGATGGACCCGTCGATCCAGATCCACCTGGCCCAGGCCCTCGAGCCCGACCCGCTCCGCGATGTCGATGAGGTGACCGATCTCGACGGCATAGCCGGTGAAGAACGGGAGCTGCTCGAGGATCGCCCGGCGCCCGGCGTACTCCCCGGCGAGGGGCTGGATGAACCCGGACAGTTCCGGGTAGAAGAGGTTGATCAGGGGCCGTGCGACGAGCTCCGTGACCCGGCCGCCACCGCCCTCGCGCAGGACGCCGCCCTCCACGATCGGGCGCTGGTAGTAGCCCTTGACGTACTGCAGGCGCGGCTCGTGGAGGAGCGGGCCCAGGGTGCCGTAGACCATCCGTGGATGCCAGTTCCGGACATCGGTGTCCGCCCAGACCACGATGTCGCCGGTCGTCTCGAACAGGGACTTCCAGAGCGCCTCGCCCTTGCCCCGGAACGAGCCATAGCGCGAGAGCACGTCGGGATGCTGGATGACCCGGGCACCCTCGGCCTCGGCGATCTCCCGGGTCCGATCGGTGGATGCCGAGTCGATCACGACGATCTCGTCGAGCAGCGGAATCCGACCGACCATGTCCCGGATCGCGCGCCGGACGATCGGCCCGATCGTCTCCTCCTCGTTGAGCGTCGGAAGCACGAGGCTGACCGTCAGGCCCTGCTTCTCCTTGAGCTGCGCCAGGCGACGCAGATCGGAGAACTCACTGTGATGGAAATTCGATTCACCGAACCAGCGATCCACCCGCGTCGGGACGGCCCGTGCCTCCTCGGCGGCCCGGTCCGCGGCGGCGAGGGTTTCGGCGTGGGAGGCCAGCTGTTCGAAGGTCTGGCGACCGATCGACTCGCGGGTCTTGACGACGATGACGGTCGACTTCGAACGGGTCGCGATGGCCTCGGGCATGGCCCCGAAGAGGTGGGTCGACGCGTCGCCCGAGGTCGGCGCGGCGGCCGCGCCCATGACCACGAGATCGGCCCGATCCGCCTCCTTGACGATCGCGTTCCGGACGTTCGCCGCCTCGCGGACGACCGTCTCCGCGGGAACCGTGGCGTGCTGGCGGACGAAGGCCTGGAGGGCCCGCTCCGCCTGTGCGCGAACCGCGATCGTGATCCCGGGCGGGACGATGTGGAGGGCCACGAGCTGGGCGCCCCGGCGCTCGGCGATGGCATTCGCGAATCGGATCGCCAGTTCCGC
>SCTE01000589.1 GCA_004298915.1 Chloroflexota bacterium
TTGTGGCGACCCAAATTCAAAGAGCTGTCATCAAGACTCGCGACGAGCACATATAATCGAGAAGATGACGATGCCGACTGGTTCATCGTCAACAACGACTCAACGTGACATTGACAATCTGCTAGGGCACAAGCCACCTGGTGTGCAGTGCTCAGCTGTAGCTCCTGTGTGTATCAATTATGGCACCCAAGCGGGGGAGCAGGGCGGTTTACCAGTTGCAGATTACGTTCACGAAGCGACGGCCGTTGCGCCGCACGGAACAAATCTGTTTGTCAATCTTTCCAATGGTCTCTATCAACCGCCGTCTACCGGAACACTTCGCGATTGCGCGTTGATTGCATCAACACGTCCCTCGATTTTTCAGCCGCGTGCTAGTCAACCGCAATATATGGGTTACCCGCGCGACCACATCCGACCTGACGAAAAGGCTGTCTGTCCGTGTGCAGTGTCTGCTGTGCAGAAATTATTCCCGTGCCGCGAAGCCGTGCCGACTGCGCCGGCGCCCGGCGTTGTGCGAGCAACAGAACACGTTGCACCAGTAAAACCAGTGGGCACGCAATTACGTTTCATGGATTCGACTGGTGTTGCTCATAGGGGCGATGGAACGCCGCATCCAGCTGATATATGTCGCATTGCCCCAGAGGTGACGACCACCCCAGCGCCGATTGCACGTGTTGATAACGCATATAACAATCGTAACGTGTTCTTGCCACCTAAGGTACGTCCGGAGCAGTACACCGATGATCGAAATGGCGGTAACCGTGTTGCCACTGCTGGGTCTGTCGGGGACAGTTCACGCATGACAAGTGGTGATGCACGTATGACGGCTGCGAGCAGGATGCCCCACCTCATGAGTTCCAGACCGGAACCGCGCCGTCTTCAAGCTGCGTTTGCGTAAATGGTCACTTAAAGGAACGTGCTATCTAAAATGAGTTTTCTGCTCAAGAATGTTGTTCCCGCTGAAGTGGATGCTCGATATGGACTCGCTGCGACGAGCGGCGTTGTTCGCAGCACCCCTTTGACTGACGCATGCGCGTTATCGGATCTGCTTACCGTTGACTCGACGATATTTGTTGAAGTGGGCGGTGCCGAAGGGTCTAGTATCCGCAGAT
>SCTE01000128.1 GCA_004298915.1 Chloroflexota bacterium
AGGAACTCTCCGCGCCCGGTGCGCAGGCGCTCGTAGACGGCCGGCAGGAGCCATGGGCGGACGAGATCCTCGGGCAGCGGCGCGGGCTCGACGACCGGCGTCGGCGCGGGCGGGGTGTGGAGGTGCGCGAGGACGCCGTGCTTCCGCCCGGTCTCGTGATCCGCTCGCATCTCGCCCAGCTCGACTCGATCGCCGAGTCGCTCGATCGCCGACTGCTCGAGGATGATGTCGCCCTTTTCGGCCGAGTGCTCGGCCGCGGCCAGATCGTCGATGAGGCTGCCGGCAAGCACGTCGATGAGCTGGATCTCGGGGTCGCCCACCACGAACCGACGCGCGTCACCGACGGCGACCGCCACTTTCATGGCCAGCTGGACCTGGGCGCCGCCCGGCGTGGTGACGGTACCGGTCCTGACGATCGCCGCCTGCATCGCGATCGCCGCCGCGCACGCGCGGGTGCCGTCGTCTCCGTCGATCCAGCACGTGATCGCGTCGCCCGAGAAGTAGATGACCTCGCCGCCGAACCCGTCGAGTTCGGCAATCACCGCGTGGAAGACGCGACCGATGTTGACGGTCAGCTCCTCGGCTCCCCGCTCGGGGCCCAACTCCGTCGCGAGGGCCTCGGTGAGGGGCGTGAAGCCGCTGATGTCGGCGAACAGGGCCGACCCCGACACCCGATCCGGGAGCTCCATCCCCGCTGACAGGGCTCGCCGCCGGTCCCGGGCGATGTAGGCCTCGGGGTTGTCGGCAACCACCGTCGGACCGGGGTCGGTCGACCGTCGCGCGTCTGCCTCGCGAGCTTCAGGCTGCGTCATCCGGCTCCTCAGTCGGGCACGTTCCGCACCCGCGTGGTCACGCCATTCTGCCGTGCCCGTGGGCGTCACGTGCTGGGCCGGGCCGAACGGCCTGCGAGAGCTCAGCAGACGGCACGCCGGATCGGGACCCTCGGCACTCATGCGCACATGCGCATGAGAACGATGCTCTGGTCATGGACGAAATCACGATCCTGCAAGCCGAGATCCTCAAGGTTCTCGCCAGCCCTCGGCGCCTCGAGATCCTTCACCAACTGGCTGCTGGGTCGATGGAGGTCGGGAGGCTCGCGACCGGGATCAATGCCAGCCAGCCGAACGTCTCGCAGCACCTCGCCGTGATGCGTGCCGCCGGTCTCGTCGAGGCCGAGCGTGATGGACGCGAAGTCCGCTACCGCCTCGCCGATCCCGATGTGATCCGGGCCTGCGACCTGATGCGTCAGGTCCTCGGTCGACGGCTGACACGGCTCGGGGAACTGGCAACACCCACCAGGGGCACCGCCACCACCACGCGAGCCGCCTCGCGGCTGCTCGCGCCAAGCGTTCGCTAGGAGCACCACTCATGGATGACTCGATGAACCTGGTCCTGTTCTCCGGAACGGACGACAAGCTGCAGGCCGCCGCCATCCTCGCGGCCGGCGCCGCGGCCCTCGGGAAGCCGGTCAACGTCTTCCTGCAGTACTGGGCCCTCGACGCGTTCCGCGCCGAGCGCATCTCGTCCGACCATGG
>SCTE01000129.1 GCA_004298915.1 Chloroflexota bacterium
CGTGAAGCTGACGGTGGCCATGGCCGACCGCGAGGCCGCCGAGGC
This sequence comes from Chloroflexota bacterium, assembly GCA_004298915.1. Taxonomy (GTDB): domain Bacteria; phylum Chloroflexota; class Limnocylindria; order Limnocylindrales; family CSP1-4; genus UBA5189. Next base: position 46 of record SCTE01000129.1, read on the forward strand.
CACGGCCACGGCGCTTGCCGAGGACCTGCGCCAGCGGGCCGAGCGGCTCGGCCGCCGGGTCGAGGTGATCGGGCCGGCGATCGCCTACATCGCCCGGCGCGCGGATCGGTGGCGGTTCAACGTGGTCCTCCGGGGCGACGACCCGATCGCGGTCCTGGGCGAGCCACCGGGGATGCCGTGGTCGATCGATGTCGATCCGGAATCGCTGCTCTGAGGACACCGCCGGCCCGCTCGATTGAGCGCCGGAGGTGCGGAATGGCCAAACCGGCGACAATACGGGCCACCAACGCAGTCCGCCATTCCGCGGGCGAGGAGGAATGCACCATGAACGACGAGACCACGAACCAGCAGGAAACCGGCGCGCCGGCCGCCGACGAGACCTTCGCCTGGACCGGTGACACCGACAATGGCGCCGACGCTGACGGCGCGGCTTCGAATGCCCGCGAGTGGCTTTCCCAGCTTCAGTCGATGATCGAGAACATCACCGAGCAGGCCGGGCCGGTGCTCCGCCAGGTCAGCGCCAAGGCAGCCGAACTTGCCGTCGTCGCCGGTGAGAAGGCCGGACCGGTCGCGGCCCGCGCGGCAGAGCTCACGGCCGAGGCCGGCACCCGGATCGCCGAGAAGTCGCGCGACCTCGCGGCCGACCTCCGTCGGGAGCAGGCCGCGAAGGCCGCTGCTGCCAGCGAAGCCGCCGATGCCGCCAGTCAGGCGGCCTCCGAGGCCGCCGCGAAGGACTGACCCGGACGTCCTGACGCCGGGACCGGGCGCCCGCACTCGGGCCCGATCCCGGCGCGGCCGACGCCCGCCGGATACCGGTCCGGATCGTCACGATCCGCGTCCGTACCGGCCCGATCGGGGGGACCGGTGACGCTCGCTATACTTCGCCCATGAGCGTCCGACCAATTCTCCTGCTCGGCGACCCGAGGCTGCGGCTGAAGGGTCGTCCCGTCGAGAGCTTCGGCAGGTCCCTCCACGGACTCCTCGATGACCTCACCCACACCATGCGCGACGCCCCCGGCGTCGGGCTCGCCGCCCCGCAGCTCGGCGAGGCACTCAACGCCTGCGTGATCGAGGTCGACGGCCAGCTCCACGAGCTGGTCAACCCCGAGATCGTCAAGGCCACCGGCGACGATCGGGACCTCGAGGGCTGCCTGTCGATTCCCGGCTATGCCGCGTACGTGACGCGTCGCGAGCGGGTCTGGGTCGTGGCCCAGAACCGCCTCGGCCGACGGATCAAGGTCGCCGGATCGGGCCTCCTCGGCCGGGCGCTCCAGCACGAACTCGATCATCTTCAGGGCAAGCTGTACATCGACTACCTCGACTCGCTCGATGAGTTGCTGCCCACGGGCCACGGCGACGACGAGGACGAGGACGACGCGACCGACGGCGCGAGCAACGAGGTTCGGACGCCGGCACTCGCGTGATGGCCCCTCGGGACGACGGGCGAGTGACTGGCCTCCGGACGATCTTCTTCGGTTCCGGGTCGTTCGCGATTCCAAGCCTCGAGGCGCTCGTCCGCCGGCCCGAGATCGAGATCATCGCGGTGATCACCCCGCCGGACGGGCCTGTCGGCCGCCGCGGTGTCCTCACCCCCGTACCCGTCGCGACGGCGGCAGAGCAGCTCGGCCTGCCGGTCGAGCGGATCAAGCGCGTGCGCGCTGATCCGGCGGTCCGTGCGATCCGTGACCTCGCCCCGGATCTCGGCGTCCTGGCCGACTTCGGGCAGCTGGTCCCGCAGGCGGTCATCGACGTGCCGGCCCATGGGATCCTCAACGTCCATCCGTCGATCCTGCCGCGCCATCGTGGCGCGACCCCGATCCCGGCGACCATCCTCGCCGGCGACGACGAGGCAGGCGTCACAATCATGCAGATGGACGCGGGCCTCGACACCGGACCGATCGTGGCGA
>SCTE01000130.1 GCA_004298915.1 Chloroflexota bacterium
CCGATCTCACCACGCTCGCGGACTCCGTCGTACGATCCGCGCCATGCACGCCGACTCGTCCCCGACGACATCGCCCGCCCCCGCTTCGTTCGACGGCCGACCCGGGCTGCTCGACACGCGGGGCCGCGCCCTGCGCGACCTCCGGATCTCGGTGACGGATCGGTGCAACTTCCGTTGCACCTACTGCATGCCGGCCGAGGTCTTCGGGCGCGACTTCGCCTTCCTTCCCCATGCCGAGGTCCTCACCTACGAGGAGATCGAACGCCTGGCGGCCATCGCCGTCGAGCTCGGCGTCCAGAAGTTGCGGATCACGGGCGGCGAGCCGCTCGTCCGCAAGGCGCTTCCCGATCTCATCGAGATGCTTGCGGCGCTGAGGACGCCGGGCGGCGACCCGGTCGACCTGACCCTGACCACGAACGCGTCGGCTCTTCGCCCCCTCGCTGCTCCCCTGGCCGACGCCGGGCTGAACCGGATCACCGTCTCCCTGGACTCGCTCGATGATGCGACATTCCGGCGGATGAACGGCGTCGATTTCCCCGTTACCCGCGTCCTCGACGGCATCGACGCGGCGCGCGAAGCCGGCCTCGCCCCGATCAAGGTCAACATGGTCGTGAAGCGCGGCGAGAACGAGGACAGCATCGTGCCCATGGCGCGCTGGGCCCGCGACGAGGGCCTCGTGCTCCGGTACATCGAGTACATGGATGTCGGCACGACCAACGGGTGGCGGCTGGACGACGTCGTCTCCGCCGCCGACATCGTCGCGGCGATCGATGTCGAGATGCCGCTCGAGCCGGTTGACCCGAACTATCGGGGCGAAGTCGCCGGTCGATGGCGTTACCGCGACGGGTCGGGCGAGATCGGGGTCATCGCGTCGGTGACCCAGCCCTTCTGCGGCGACTGCACGCGGGCGCGCCTGTCCGCGGACGGGAAGCTCTATACGTGCCTGTTCAGCGCCCATGGCACCGACCTCCGTGGGCCCCTTCGAGCCGGGGCATCGGACACCGACCTGCGCTCGATCCTGGAGGGCGTCTGGTCCACCCGGACCGACCGATACTCCGAACTGCGGACGAGCGCGACGAGTCACCTCCCGCGGATCGAGATGTTCGCGGTTGGCGGATGACGCGACCCGGGCGCCTCTTATCCACCGACCGTCAACAGGCGTTGAGAACTTCGTGGACGCGGACGACGGGACCCCACGCGAAGTCGTGGATAACCCCGTTGATCACCTGCCTGGAGGCCCGTAGATTTGGTCTTGCCCGAAGGGGCCGTCAAGGGACGAGGGATCCGAGATTGCATCAAGGGCACCACGTTTCGGACCGGTCGCTTCGGGCGCTTCCATACCCGGTCGCGATTGGCCTCTGCGTCCGTCCCCGGGGTGGTCGCCCGGCTGGACGTGACCGGCATCCCGGTGTCGGTACTTCAGCCGGGCGGCAGAAGCTCGCGGGTCCCGCTCGTCGCCCCCTGGACGCCCTTGGCAGGGCCCGCGTCGGCGCTCTCGTCCCGTGACCGATCCCGGCCGCACCCGACCGGCAGACCAGGGGCGACGCCTCGATGCTCTTGAAGCGGCGGTCCGCGCCCGCTCCAGCCTGGTCCCCGGCGTCGGGATCGTCCTCGGTTCAGGGCTCGGAGAGCTCGCCGAAGGCCTCGACGACGCGGTCGCCATTCCGTTCTCGGAGTTGCCGGGCTGGCCCGCTGCGACGGCGCCCGGACATGTCGGTCGCCTGATCCTCGGCCACCTGGGCGGCCGACCTGTCGTCATGCTCCAGGGCCGGTTCCACCTGTACGAGGGTCACGATCCGGGGCTCGTCGTCCAGCCGGTCCTGCTCTTCAGGCGCCTCGGCGCGTCGGTGGTCGTCCTGACCAACGCGGCCGGTGGGCTGGACCCGTCCTTCGGGCCGGGCACCCTCATGGCGATCACCGACCACATCAACCTGACCGGCCTCAACCCACTGATCGGGCCGAACGACGAAGGCATCGGGCCGCGCTTTCCGGATCTCACCGAAGCGTGGAGCCCATCGCTCCGGGGACGCCTGCACGCCGCGGCCGATGCCGAGGGCGTCGTCCTTGCCGAAGGCATCTACGTGGGCCTGACCGGGCCGAACTACGAAACCCCGGCCGAGGTCCGCATGCTCGCTGCGCTGGGTGGG
>SCTE01000131.1 GCA_004298915.1 Chloroflexota bacterium
TGCCCGGAACCGGGGCAGCCACTCGTCCCGACGCTCGAGTGCCGCGAGCGCAATCGTCTCGTCAACCACGGAGTTCGAGATCACGATCTGTTCCTTCGCGGCGAGGAGCGTCTCGAGCAGCACGGCGTCCCGGGTTGCGAGCCAGCCGATCCGGATGCCGGGGATGCCGTACGCCTTCGACAGGCTCGACACGCCGATCACCCGATCGGACAGGGCGGCACCGGGGGTCGTCGGCTCGCCGAACGCCAGGTCGCGATACGTCTCGTCGAGGAGGAGGCGTGCGGAGGGATGCCGCTCGACCGCCTCGACGATGGCCGCGAGATCGGGCTCCGCGATGACCGCGCCCGTGGGATTGCCCGGCGTCGTCAGCGAGACGAGGACCGTTCGGTCGGTCATCGCGTCGACAACCGCCGCCGGCGTCAGGCGCCAGCCGGCGTCCCACGTCGCGTCGAGGTACGTGACGTCGGCCCCGATCGCGCGGGGCGTCTCGAGGTTCGTGGCGTAATTCGGCCGCGCGACGACGACGTGGTCCCCGGGCCGGACGCACGTCGTGTTGACGAGGAACAGGGCCGCGGCCGCGCCTGGCGTGACGATGACGGATCCGCCCGGCATGGACCAGAGCGCACCGATCCGCTCGCGCAGGTCCGGGAGCCCGAGATGGTCACCGTAGGCAAGCACGAGCCGCGCGAGCCGGTCCGGGAGGTCCGGCGCGAGATCCCGGAGCACGAGGTCACGGACCGAACTCTCCGCGAGGTTGTAGCGGATCCGGTCGTAGCCGAACTGCTCGGGCGATTCGATTTCGATCGGCAGGCGTCGATAGCGCATGGTCGGGCAGTGTAGGTCCCGCGCGCACCGCCGCGCGGCCCGGTAGCATCGGGCCCATGACGACCCTCGACATCGACGCCCTCCGCTCCCGGTTCCCGGCCCTCACCCGGATGCACGGCGAGCAGCCGTTCATCTACTTCGACGGACCCGGCGGGACCCAGGTCCCACGCACCGTGATCGACGCGGTGACCCGGTACTACGAGACCTCGAATGCGAACCACGGCGGGACGTTCGCGACCTCGGAGATCTCCGACGCGATCGTGGACGAGGCCCACGCGGCGATCGCGGACCTGCTCGGCGTCACCCCGGCCGAGATCGTCCTCGGCCCGAACATGACGACCCTGACGTTCCACCTCAGCCGCTCGATCGCGGCCGCGTTCGGCCCGGGCGACGAGATCGTCCTCACCGGGCTCGATCACGCGGCCAACGTGGATCCGTGGATCTCGATGGCCAAGGATCGCGACCTCGTGATCCGCTGGTGGGAGCCGCGCCTGGACGATTGCACGCTGCACATCGACGATCTCCGGTCGGTGCTGTCGCCGAAGACCCGGCTGGTCGCGGCGGGCTGGGCGTCGAATGCCGTGGGAACCATCAACCCCGTCGCCGAGATCGCGGCCGCGGCGCATGCCGTCGGGGCGTGGGCGTACATCGACGCGGTCCACGCGGCACCGCACCTGGCGATCGACGCCCGGGCCGTGGACGCCGACTTCGTCGCCTGCTCGGTCTACAAGTTCTTCGGCCCGCATGTCGGCGCGGTCTACGGGCGCGCGTCGATCCTCGACTCGCTGACCGCCTACAAGGTCCGGCCGGCGGGCTCGCGATTCGAGACCGGGACCGGGAACTTCGAGGGATTCGCCGGGACGATCGCGGCCGTCGGGTACCTCGAGGACGTGGGCACGATGGCGGGCGCGGCCCCGGGTGCCACTCGTCGAGCGAGGCTCGTCGCCGCGATGGCCGCGATCCGAACCACCGAGATGGCCCTCTACCATCGCCTGCACGACGGCCTGGCCGCGATCGACGGGGTCCGACTCTTCGGCATCACGGACCCCGCCCGGTTCGGTCAGCGGACCCCGACCGCGGCCCTGACCGTGGCGGGCGTGGCGTCCCACGATGTCGCCGTCGCGCTCGGTCGGGAGGGCATCGCGGTCTGGGACGGCGACTTCTACGCGACCGGGCTCATCGAGCGACTCGGCTTTGCCGATTCCGGCGGCATCGTGCGGATCGGCCTGACCCACTACAACACGGCAGCCGAGGTGGACCGCCTGCTCGAGGTCCTCGGGCGTATCGCCACTCGCGGCGAGGCCTGAGGGACCCCGGGCGGCCCGTGAAGTCTGCGGGCGTCAGCGGATCACGTAGCTCGACTGGGCCGTCGCCGCGCCGACGTTCGGCGCGACGGCCATCTGGACGATCGCCGGTTCCCACGTGTACGCACCGGGGCTGACGACACGGGCTGCATAGCCCAAGACCGGGCGGCGGCCCTGAAGCGGATCGATGCACCACGAGACGCGCTGTCCATCGACCGCCCATGGCTGCCAGACGGCACCCTCGCCGTTCGATGTCTCATCCCAGCCGGGGGCCCAGGCCAGTGGTGCCAGCCCGGATGGTGTCGTGTCGGTGACGTCGTAGCAGCCGAGCAGCGCCTGCGGCGCAAACGTGAGTTCCAGGCGGACCCGGACGATGTCGGTCGAGCCGGCGGTCCCGTCAGGCGTGACGATTCGCCGGATCGTCACGAGATCGCTCGACGGCAGGTCCGCGGTCGTCGGGGGTGCCGCCCACGTGGCGACGACCACGATCTCGCCCTCGAGGGTCGTGATGCCGAGGCTGGCTCGCTGGGCGGCCGTCACCGTGATCGTCCTCGATCCGCCCGGCTCGAGCAGCTCCTCGGTCCGGACGCCGTCCACGGTCCAGGCGAAGCGCGCGGGATCGCGCGGCAGCCGGTCGAGCATCCAGCGAATCGCCCCGGCCTCATGGAGGACCGGCAGGAACGTGGAGACCGGGTTGTCGGCGAGATAGCGCAGGAACGATGGTGCCAGCGGATCCCCGATCCCGGCCGCGATCAGGACCATGAGCGAGGTCGCCTCGACGGTGTCGTCGAGACTCGCGCCGACACGCAGCCTGGCCCACGGCCCGAGCTGCTCACCATGGCCCCGGGCCATCGATTCCTCGATCATCCGGGCCGCGTTCTCGTCGCCGGAGGCGAGGTACCCGAGCGCGAGCCACAGTGATTCCCGGGTCGAGAGCGACGCATCCCCCAAGGCGCGGAGTTCGTCGAGGACATCCGAGCCGAGACCCGCTCGGCCGGCGAGGGCGATGATCCGGCGCTCGCGCGTCGTCCCATCCTCATCGGCCCACGCCCGAAGGCGTTCGTCGGTTGCGGCGGTGTCGATCGCCTCGTGGCCGACGATCGCCCGTCAGCGCGGTCAGCTCCAGATCCGGGGAGGCATAGGGGAGGAGGGCGATCCCCTCGCGATTCCAGCGCGTCGCGTCGAAGGTCGATGGCGACAGGGTCGAAGGGTCGAGGCCGAAGACGTCGATGAGCAGCGAGCGCGCGATATCGGCGCTCAATGCTCGATCGAAGCGAGCGCCAGCGCCGGTCGCCATCGACGACAGGATCGGAAGGAGCGCCCCGCGTCCGGCGTCGGTGACGACGTACGACGTCAGGCCGGCGCCGCCGACACTCGCGGCATCGGCTGTCGGCACGGTGGTCGAGGTCCGGACCTCGATCCGGCTGTCGCGAACCACGAAGTGCCGCACGAGGGTGTCGTGGAGGGTCGGGTTCCCGACGACAGACGCCTCGATCGTGATGTCGTGAGCGCCGATCGGGAGGGCGGGAAGCGTCAGGCGCGTGGTCGCGGAGCCGCGGGCCTCGACGACGGTCGGCGGCAGCAGCAGCGAGGGGGCCGAGATGGTGTAGCGCACCGTGGCCGTCGCCGCGAGCCGGTCACCGGCCCCACGGACCTGGAGGACCGGGCGATCGCCGACGAGGAACTCCGGGGCCAGGATCGCATCGGCAAAGAACGGCAGCCCGACCGGCACGAGCACCGAGCCGTCGCCGGCTCGAAGCTGCCCGTCGATGGCGCTCGCGGAGACGTGCCAGCTGGTGATGTCGTCCGGGAGCGGGAACGACACGGTTGCCCGGCCATCGGCATTGGTCGAGACCAGCCGGAACAGGGCCGAATCCCGGAAGTCGTCGCGCCCGCCGCCCCCGGTGTCGCCGCAGCCATCGAGAATGTCGCCCCGCGGGACGGCGTGCGAGGTCGCCGACTGGAGCAGGCCGTCACTGACCGGGTTGAGCAGCGTCCCGAGCGCGTCGATGTCCGATGCCGCGCCGATCTGGTGAAGCTTCT
>SCTE01000132.1 GCA_004298915.1 Chloroflexota bacterium
GGCCCGAACAAGATCCTCGAAGGCACCGACATCTCCGCTCCGTGCTCTTGTGACGGCTTCCAGGGTTCCCTCCTTCCAGAGGTCCTGACGCAGCGGACGGCTGAAGTGTTCGGTTCAAACGACCGGAGGCGCTGCCTGAAGATGGCTGGGCCTTGGCGGCTCCTACTGCGCGGCGACCACGAGCGTACCTACCATGCCCGCCTCGGCGTGCCCCGGGAGCGTGCACAGGATCCGGTAGGTGCCGGGCTGATCGATGACGAAGCGAAGCCTGGCCGTCTGGCCGGGTCGGGCCGGGACGTCGACATTGGCGATCCCCTCGACGCTCCAGTCGTGAACGACGGGATCATCATTGGTGAAGGTCACGACCACCCACTCCCCGGCGCGGATCGTCAGGTCGGGCGTCGAGAACCGGAATGAGGACGCGGTGATGGCCACCTGCCGGCTGCTCGAATCGAGTGCCCGGTCGGCCGCCAGAACCCCGCCAGCGACCGCGAGGGCGATCAGCCCGATGACGATCAGGAACGCCCCGTCGCGAATGAGACCGAGCGGTCCGCGTCGCATGGTGCGCACGTGCCCGGGCCGCACATCGACGCTCCGGAGGCGCAGCGAGTTGGTCACCACCGACACGGACGAGAGGGCCATCGCCCCGGCGGCGAGCGCGGGGTTCAGCGTGACCCCGAACGCGGGATACAGCACGCCCATGGCGACCGGGATCAGCAGGACGTTGTAGGCAAACGCCCAGAACAGGTTCTGGCGGACGACGCGGATGGTCGCGCGCGAGAGCCCGATGGCCGAGGCGACGAGCCGGGGATCGCCACCGACGAGGGTGACGTCGGACGCTTCGATGGCCACGTCGGCGCCGGTCCCGATGGCAATGCCGACATCGGCCCGGGCCAGGGCCGGGGCGTCGTTGATCCCGTCCCCGACCATTGCCACCCGGCGACCCTCGGACTGGAGCCGCTCGATGGCAGCGTCCTTGTCGGCCGGCAGGACCTCGGCGACGACGTGATCCGGCGGGATCCCGACCTGCTCCGCGACCGCCTCGGCGGTGCGCCGGCCATCGCCGGTGAGCATCCAGACCTCGAGGCCCATCGCCCGCATCTGGCGGACCGCGTCGGCCGATTCGGCCTTGACCGGGTCCGTGATCGTGAACAGGCCGGCGAGCGCGCCGTCGACGGCGACCCAGGACAGCGTGGCGCCCTGTGCTGCCGCGGCGTCGGCATCGGCCGTGAGCGCGGCGCGGTCGATCCCCATCTCGTCGAGGAGTCGCCCGCTCCCGATCGTCACGTCGTGGCCGTCAACCCGGCCCTTGATGCCACGACCGGACTGGGCCTCGAACCCCTCGACGGGCAGGAAGCCGAGCTCGTCCTCGCGGGCCAGCCGGACGATCGCCTCGCCGAGCGGGTGCTCGCTTCGAACCTCGAGAGAGGCGACAAGATCGAGCAGGCGCTTGGCGTCGATGCCGGCGACCGGCAGCACCTGCGATACGGCAGGGCGACCGAGCGTCAGCGTCCCGGTCTTGTCGAGGACGACGGTGTCGATGCGGCCGGCGGCCTCGAGCGCCTCCCCGCCACGGATGAGGATGCCGATCTCGGCGCCCTTGCCGGTCCCGACCATGATCGCCGTTGGGGTCGCGAGGCCCATGGCACACGGGCAGGCGATGATCACCACGCCGATGAACGCGGTCAGGGCCAGGGTCACTCGCGGCTCCGGGCCGCCCAGGAACCAGGCGACGAACGTCAGTGCACCGATGAGCAGGACGACGGGCACGAAGATCTCGCTGATCCGGTCGGCCAGCTTCTGGATCGGTGCCTTCGAACCCTGCGCCCGCTGGACGAGGTCCACGATCCGTGCCAGCGCCGTGTCGCGACCGACATGCACGGCCCGCATCACGAACGAGCCCGAGGTGTTGATCGTCGCCCCGATGACCTCGTCGCCGATCGACTTCGTCACGGGGATCGGTTCCCCGGTCAGCATTGATTCGTCGACGGCCGAGGTCCCTTCAGTGACCACGCCGTCCACCGGGACCCGATCGCCGGGACGTACGCGGAGCAGGTCCCCGGGGACCACGAGCGCGAGTTCGACGTCCTCCTCGACCCCGTCGCGAATGCGACGCGCGGTCGTCGCCTGGAGGCCGATGAGCCGCCGGATCGCCCCGGTCGTGCGGCCCTTGGCCCGGGATTCGAGCCACCGGCCCAGCAGGATCAGCCCGATGATGATCGTGGACGAATCGAAGTACGTCTCGGGATGCAGTCCCGCGAGGTGGATGACCTCCGGGTACATCGTGACGAACACTGAATAGACCCACGCGGCGCTCGTGCCGACCGCGACGAGCGTGTCCATGGTCGCCCCGCCATGCCGGCCGGCTCGCCACGCAGCCCGATAGAACCGGCCGCCCGCCCAGAACTGGATGAAGGTGGCCGGCCAGAGGATCAGCTTGTTGATGTCCATCATCGCGACGACGGTCTGTGGCGTGAACATCGCGATCATGATCAGGACGGCCGCCCCGATTGCGACCGATGCCTGGAGCAGCGTCTGGCGCTGCAGGCGCTCCCGGTCGAGATCGTCCGCGCTGACCTCGTCGGCCAGCGATGCGGTGGCCCCTTCGGCGCCGGCGGCAACGGCGGCCTCTGGCTTGACCTCGTAGCCCGCGGCGCGGACGGCGGCCACGGCCTCATCGCGGCCGGCAAGGGCCGGGTCCAGCCGGACGGTCGCCCGCTCGGTGGCCAGGTTGACGCTCGCGTCCTCGACGCCGGGCGTCTTCTTGAGGAAGCGCTCGATCCGGTTGACGCATGAAGCGCAGGTCATCCCCTCGATCGGGAGGACGATCTCGATCGGGAGGAGGCGCGGATCGACGGGGCTGTCGGCGGTCATGGGTTCAGGGCAACGACGATGGGGTCGCGGCGCTACATCGACGGGATGTAGGACGGATCCAGGAATCGGCCCGGGTCGTCCCCGAATTCGAGCTTGCAGCCACGCCCGCAGAAGTAGTACGTCATGCCCTCGTGCTCCGCGACGAGATCGCGGGCCGTCGCGTTCACCTTGTCGACGGTCATCCCACACACGGGATCGAGCGCTGCGTCATCGCCCATCGCCGGCGCCCCATGTCCGGGGGCCATGTTCAGATGCTTGTCCACGGTTTCGTTCCTCCGTTCCAGGGGCTGCAGACGATGCCGGTGGCCGCCTCGCATCGAGGCACGTCTGATACTCCATGGGAGTATAGCAAACGCCGGTTCGCCGCCGCTGCCGGGATGGGCCGCCACCTGCCCGCGGCGGGGCGGGCTGCCCCCGTTCGCGTCCTGTGGGACGATCCGGCCCGTGAATCTCGTTGATGTGCTCGCCCTGATCCTGCTGGTCCTGGCGATCCTGCTCGGTGTTCGGTCGGGCGCCCTTCCGCAACTCGGCGGCCTGCTCGGTGCCGCCGCCGGAGCATGGATCGCCCTCGTCGCCATCCCGCTCCTCGTCCCCTACGTCGCGGACCTGCCCGCGCTCGTACGCGTCGCGGCCGTCCTCGGCGCGCTCATGGTCCTCATCGGCGCCGGGGAGATGGCCGGGGCCGGGATCGGGCGGGCCGCGTCCCGGCGCCTCGGGACCGGCGTGTTCAACGCGCTCGACCGAGTGGCCGGTGCCATCGTCGGTGCCGGTCAGGCCGTCCTCATCGTCTGGCTCCTCGGCGGGATCCTGACGACCGGCCTCGTGCCTGCCCTGGCGCGCGATGCCCAGACCTCGGTGGCGGTTCGAGGGATCGATGCGGTCCTTCCGCCGCCGACGGACCTGGTCCTCGGTCTCGGGGCCACGTTGGATCGGTCGGGCCTGCCCGATGTGTTCCTGGGCCTCGAGCGGATCCCTGCCGAGCCGGTGGCCATGCCCGCCGACCCCGTCGCCCAGGCCATCGGACGCCGAGCGCTCGCGTCGGCGCCGCGAATCGAAGCCGACGCCTGCGACTATCGATCGACCGGTACCGGCGTGGCCATCAGGTCGGGCTACGTCGTCACGAATGCCCACGTGGTGGCCGGTGCTCGATCCGTCCGGGTCATCGCGACGACGGGCTCGTTCAAGGCAACGGTCGTCGCCTTCGATCCGAACCTCGATGTGGCCGTGCTGCGGGTCGCCGGATTCGATCCGGGCCCGTTGTACTTCTCGACGGGCGACCCGGCCAGGGGAACCACCGGCGCCACGATCGGGTACCCAAATGGCGGTCGCGCCGTCATCGAGCCGGCCGCGGTCGCCGCCCGGTACCCCGCCGAAGGCCTCGACATCTACGGCACGTCCCGCGTCCACCGCCAGATCATCGAAATCCGGGCCGTGGTCGAGCCCGGCGACAGCGGAGGTCCACTCGTCCTGTCCGACGGGACGGTCGGGGGACTGGTCTTCGCTGAGTCACGCACCGATCCGTCAGTCGGCTACGCGCTTTCGCCGGTCGCGGTTGCGGCAGCCGTGACCCCTGCCATCGGGCGCAGCGCCGCCGTCTCCACGGGTCCCTGCCTGCACTGAACCAGGACCGGACCAACGGCCTGCGCGCATCCGGCGGTCAGCCGGGTCCGGCAACCTCGCCGGCGTGCGGCCGTCGTCGCACGGCCGCCTCGATCCGCGAACGGACCTCGGGGAAGGTCGCCGTCACGCGATCGAACTCGAACCGACCCAGGGCGAGCAGCCGGCAGTCCGTCACGCACGTGGCCGTGGCCGTTCGCTCGCCGTCCTCGACGAGCGCGATCTCACCCAGGAAGCTGCCGCCCGTCAGCGACCGGAGCGGCAGTCCGGCCCGCTCGACGTGGACCGTCCCCGACACGATCAGGTAGAACGTCTCCGCGGCGTCGCCTTCGCGCATCAGGACCGTGCCGGCCGGTGCCTCGACCTCGCGCGCGAGCGTTGCGACCGCCTCGATGCTGCGCTGATCGAGCGCGGCGAACAGCGGAAGGCGGGCCAGCAGCTCGGTCTTCTCATCCATCGACCGAGGATAGCCCAGGGGCAAGTCAGCGTGTGCGTAGGCGCGCCGCCTGTCCGTGCAGGATGAATCCACGTGCGTCGTCCCGATGAGGGATAGTTCGCCGAATGCACCGCATGACGGCCGCCCTGTCCAGCGCGGCGGCCGCCACGGCCGCCGCTCTCGAGAATCCGAGCACGCGCCGGGTCCAGGCATCGTTCCTGCTCGGGTTCGCGGTCGATGCTGGGCTGCTGGTCATCCTCGCCGTGAGTGCCTTCGCGCTGGCGGGGCCCGTGGGGGTCGCCGGGATCGGCGTCGCGCGCGTCGTCGCGACGATCGTCTTCGGCATCCTGGCAGCGGCGCCGCTCGCCCGCTGGCGATCGGATCGCGTCCTGCTCGCGCTCGGAATCGCACGGGTCATTGCGTCGGCCAGTGTCGCCTTCGCGATCTTCATGGGCGGAGACGCGATCTGGTTCGTCCTCGCATCGATGACCATGGGCGGCACTGACGCGATCCTGCGGCCCGCCCAGAACACGCTCCTGCCGGCCCTGGCCCGAACCCCCGAAGAGCTCGTCGCCGGGAACATCGCGTCGAGCTCGGCCGAGGCGATCGGCACGTTCGCGGGACCGCTGGCTGCCGCGATCCTCATCGCGGCCGGCGTTCCGGGGCTCGCGGCCCTGTTCCTCGCCGCCGTCCAGATTGCGGGTGTGGTCGCGCTGGCCGATATCCATTTCGAGGACCAGCATGACGAACGGGGTCCCGACCACCGAGCGGCGGGCCGCGGCCTTGCGCTCGGAGCGGGCGTGGCCGCCATTCGCCAGCGCCCTGCGATCGCCGTCGTGATCGCCGGCTTCAT
>SCTE01000133.1 GCA_004298915.1 Chloroflexota bacterium
CTGATCTCGATCCCGGCCGGACGCCTCGACCCGGACGAGATCGCCCTGACGGCCATCGATGCCGGCGCGGCCGACGTGGACACGTCGGATCCGGGCGTCATCGAGGTCTACACGGAGCCGGCGGACCTCGAGCGCGTCCGGGCGGCCATTGAGGCCGGCGGGATCAGTGTGGAATCGGCCGAGTCCACGATGATCGCGAAGCAGACCGTCGAACTCGATGCCCATCGGGCGCGCCAGAACCTGCGCCTCATCGAGAACCTCGAGGACCTCGACGATGTCCAGCGGGTGACCGCGAACTTCGATATCCCGGAAGACGTCTTCGCCGAGCTCGCCGGATGATCGTCCTGGGGATCGACCCAGGCACCGCGGCCCTTGGCTGGGGCGTCATCGACCGGACGGGTGGCACGCTCCGCATGCTCGACGTGGGCTGTCTCGAGACGAGCTCCGAGCTCGGATTGCCGGACCGGCTGCTCGCGATCCATCGGTTCCTGGCCGAGCTCATCGCCCGCCACGACCCGGACATCGTGGCCGTGGAACGGCTGTTCTTCTCGAGGAACGCGCAGACCGCGTTCGCCGTCGGCCAGGCGCGCGGGGTCGTGCTGCTGGCGGCGGCGGAGGCGGCCCGCACCGTGCGCGAGGCCACGCCGAACGAGGTCAAGCTGGCTGTCACCGGGTCCGGCAACGCCGACAAGGAGCAGGTCGGGAAGATGGTGGCCGTGTGCCTGGGGCTGGGCTCCGTACCGCGTCCCGATGATGCCGCCGATGCCCTGGCGATTGCCATCTGGGCCGCCAACAGCGAGCGGTCCGACGGCCGTGATGTGCCAGGCGCCGCGGTCATGGACCGGGCCGCGGTCGCGCCGATGGCGCGTGGCGAATCGGCCTACGAGCGCGCCGTGCGCGAGGCGGTGGCCCTGGAGCGCAAGGCCGGCCGGGCCCCGGTTCCCAACGCCGGGACGCCGGTTCGCAAGTCCGGGACGCGCGCGTGATCGCGTCGGTCGACGGGATCGTGGGCGCCGTTGCCATCGACTCGCTCGTGATCGAAGTCGGCGGGATCGGCTATCGGGTCTTTGCCGCGCCCTCGGTGCTTGCCGGCGCGACGGCGGGCGGGCGTCTCAAGCTGTACACCCACCACCTGGTCCGCGAGGACCAGCAGGCGCTCTACGGGTTCCGCTCCGTCGATGAGCTCGGATTCTTCAACCTGCTGCTGACGGTCACGGGCGTCGGTCCGAAGGTTGCCCTGGCCATCGTCGGGAGCCGCCCGACCGCCGAACTCCAGCTGGCCATCCTGCAGCAGGACCAGGCGGTGCTGGTGTCGATCCCCGGGATCGGCAAGCGGCTGGCCGAGCGGGTGATCTTCGAGCTCAAGGAGAAGGTCACGGCCGCCGGCATTGCCGCTGCCGGCACGATCCTCCCGGGCGTCGTGAGCAGCGACGATGTCGTGGGCGCGCTCCAGGCGCTCGGTTACTCGCTGAGCGAGGCGCGGGACGCGGCTCGGGCGGCGCTCTCGGGGGCGGCCGCTGCCGGTTCGCTCGAGGATCGGGTAAAGGCTGCGCTCCGGGCGCTCGCGAGAGAGTAGGGGCGGCGGCCCGTCGGCCCGTGGCGGGATCGGCCCGTCGTCGCCCGCTCGTGGCCGCGGGGGCACGCCCCGCGAGGGCGCGTCGCGGCTCGTGGCCGGGGGCGCCCCGACGTGGCCATCCCGATGCGGCCGCCCGATTTCCTGCCAATCTGGCACACCCGGACGCTGAGGCAGGGTCTTCGCGACCAAATCGGCCTCGAAGCCGCAGCCGACGGTCACTGCTGAGCACGAAACCGCGGGTGGCCAGCGGCAATCACGCGGCAAATCGGCTCGGAAGCCTGCCCTAAAGTCCCCCGATGTCGAAATGGCAGGATCGGTCCGGTTCTCGGGACGCCCACGATCGCGAGAGCAGCGCAGGCGTCCCAGGTCGTTAGAACATCTGTACGATATCGTGGCTGTGATGCTACAATTCGCGACGTGACCGACGACGGCCTGCACCTGCTCGCGGCGGATGCCGAAGACCCCGATGAGGTGGCGATCGAGGGTTCGCTGCGCCCGCGATCCCTGGACGAATACATCGGACAACGCGAGGTCAAGGCCAACCTCGGCGTGCTGCTCCAGGCGGCGCGGGCGAGGGAAGAGGCCGCGGATCATGTCCTCCTGTATGGGCCGCCGGGACTCGGCAAGACCACGCTCGCCACGATCATCGCCCGGGAACTGGGCGTGAACGTCCGCTACACCTCGGGCCCGGCCATCGAACGGCCCGGCGACCTCGCCGCGGTGCTCACGTCGCTCGAGGAGCGGGACGTCCTGTTCATCGACGAGATCCATCGGCTCAACCACGCCGTCGAGGAGATCCTCTATCCGGCGATGGAGGACTACGCGCTCGACGTGATGATCGGCAAGGGGCCATCGGCGCGGTCGCTTCGCCTGACGTTGAAGCCGTTCACGGTCGTCGGGGCCACGACACGCGCGGGTCGTATCTCGTCGCCCCTGCGCGACCGCTTCGGCGCGACCTACCGCCTCGACTTCTACACCGAG
>SCTE01000134.1 GCA_004298915.1 Chloroflexota bacterium
CCTCGGCGCCCAGCGCGACGCACGCGGCATCGATGTCACGGCCGTAGCCACCCATCAGGAGCGGCGAGTACTGGGGCGACAGGACGATTGCGATGACCCGCCGCGCACCTGATGCTCGGAGCAAGGCCAGTCCGGCCTTGATTGACGGCTCCGAGAAGCGCATCCCGATCTCCACTGGCCGACCGAGGCGGGCAGCGAGGGCCATCGCCTGAAGGCGGGTGATGCCGATCAGCGGCGAGCCGCCGATCACCCGGTAGCGCCGGGTGAACTCAATGACGAGGTCCGGATCCGGTTCGCGTCCACCGCGAACCCGCTGCAGATAGGCGGCAATATCGGGAGCCTTGAGCGAGACCGGCGATCCGTACGTCATGAGCAGCACGCCGACATCCGGCGGGAGCTCGCTCATGATGCGGCTCCGGCAGGTTGGCGCTCGCGACTCGTGGTCTCGTGGACCAAGTCGACAAGGCGGCGGAGCACGTCCGGGTCGGTTCCCGGAAGGACGCCGTGGCCGAGATTGAAGACGTGCCCGTTCCGCGCATCGGCTTCAGCGATCACCCGCCGCGCACCCGCCTCGGTCGCCTCCCAGCCAGCCAGCACACGGGCGCCATCGAGGTTTCCCTGGATGCCCCGGTCGTAACCGATCCGCGCCCACGCGTCGGCCAGCGAGACCCGCTGGTCCACGCCGACCAGATCGCTGCCGCACGCGGCAATGTGCTCGAGGAGTGCGGCCGTGCCCGTACCGAACAGGATCACCGGAGCTCCACCGAGCGCCTGGACGATGCTCCGGACATGTGGCTGCACGAACTCCACGTAGTCGTCCGGACCCAGCCCGCCGACCCAGCTGTCGAATAGCTGGACGACCTGCGCGCCGGCCTCGATCTGCGCCCGCAGGTAGGCAGTCGCCATGGTCGCGAGGCGTTCCATGAGCTCGTGCCACGCGGCGGGCTCCCCGTACATGAACGCCTTCGCGAGCGCGTAATCGCGGGACGGCTTGCCCTCGATGAGATAGCAGGCCAGCGTGAACGGGGCGCCGCTGAAGCCGATGACCGCGGCCCGGCCCTCCAGCTCCTTCCGGACGATGCGGATGGCGTCGAGGGTGTACGAGATGCCGTCGGGGTCGAACGGCCGCAGCGTTCGGACGTCGGCCAGGGAACGGATCGGGCGCTCGATGATCGGCCCGATCTCGGGCTCGATCCGCAGCTCCACGCCCATCGGTTCGAGGGGCAGCATGATGTCGGCATACATCACCGCGGCATCGACGCCGAGCTCCCGGACCGGCATCAACGTCACCTCCGAGCACAGCTCGGGGTTCTTGGCCATCTCAAGGATCCCGAACCGCTCGCGCAAGGCTCGATAGGCAGGGAACGTCCGACCCGCCTGGCGCATGAACCAGACAGGCGTGGCGTCGACCGGCTCAAGCCGGCAGGCACGCAGAAATCGATCGCTCATGAGGCCTGAGCTCCCATCTCGGCCGACGCCGGGGCCCCGAGGAGCCACGCTATCTCCTCGATCGGCCGGTGAACGCCGAGCAGGATTGGTGTGTCGCTCACCGTGGATCGACGACTCTGGCTGGATCGAAGCGCCCGCACGAGATCCCCGAACGCGGGCAGGTCGTCGGTCTCGTAGGCCACCACGAAGTCCTGGGAATCGAGCCCGAACGAATACGCCAGGGCTTGGCGAACCATCGGGTACTGGTGGCCGATCTTCATGTGCTCGTTCATCACCTTCTGCCGGGTCTCCTGGGATTCGAGGTACCAGTCCGTGCTCTTGGTGAACGGATAGACGATCAGGTACGGTGCCCGCTCGCCGTCGAATGGCGACTGCTCCTGGCCGGTTGGCTTGCGCACGTACTGGGAGGGACCGATCCGGCCGATGAGGGAGTGCGTGACGCTCACCCAGCGACCGATCCCACCACGGAGGAGCGCGGCGGCCGATTCCTCGAGGGCATCGACCGATGGCGCGAAGCGCCACAGCAGCAGGTCGACGCCCGCCTCGAGCCCGACCGATGAGTAGGTGTAGGTCCGGATCCCTCGATCCGACTCGCCCACCAACCAGACCTGGAGATGACCGGCGTCGGCATGACGGGTGGCAGCGTCGAGCCGCCGCCACGCCGGGTCGAGGCCGAGTGCCAGGGCCTGCACGTAGGTGTTTCCGGTGTCTGTCATGCGCGCTCCTCCAGCCACCCGGCCAGATCGGCCGCCGCATACGTGATCACGATCCCGGCGCCGGCGCGCACGATAGCCCCGACGGATTCGAGGAGCGCCGCCCGTCGGTCGAGCCAGCCACGCTGGCTGGCCGCCTCGATCATCGCGTACTCCCCACTGACCTGGTAGGCGGCGATCGGCAGATCGAACCGAGCCCGCGCGCCGGCGATGAGATCGAGGCCGGGTAATCCCGGCTTCACGAGCAGGATGTCGGCACCCTCGGCGACATCCGCGGCCATCTCCCGCATCGCCTCGCGGCCGTTGGCCGGATCCATCTGGTAGCCCCGCCGATTGCCGAACGACGGAGCACTCCCCGCGGCCTCGCGGAACGGTCCATAGAAGGCGGACGCGTGCTTGGAGGCGTAGGCCATGATCGCAGTCGTGGCGAAGCCTTCTGCGTCGAGCGCGGCCCGGATCGCAGCGACCTGACCATCCATCATCGCGCTCGGGGCCACGATGTCGGCACCGGCCCGCGCCTGGCTCACAGCCGTGGCCGCCAATCGATCAATGGCGCGGTCGTTGTCCACCTCCCCGGACTGGTCGAGTGGGCCGCAGTGTCCGTGATCCGTGTACTCGCACAGGCAGGTATCCGCGATCGTCGCGAGCGACAGGCCGCGCGCACGGATCCGACGGAAGGTCTCCTGGACCGCGCCCCGGTCGTCCGAAGCCTCGGATCCTTGGCCATCTTTGCCTTCGGGCAGGCCGAACAGCAGCACGCCGCCGACGCCGAGCCCAGCGAGCGTCTCGGCCTCGTCGGCCGCCGTGTCGGGAGACAGGTGCGCCACGCCGGGGAGCGCATTGATGGGCTCGCGGAGTCCGGTTCCGTGGCGGACGAAGATGGGCGCGACGAGCATCGACGGCCTGACATGCGTCTCGCGCACGAGCTCGCGCAAGGCATCGGTGCGGCGGAGCCGCCGGTGGCGAGCGAAGCCGGTTGCCGCGGCGATCCCGATCATTGGCGCGTCAGCGGTGGACGCGGTCGTCATCATCGTCTCGAGCCACCCTTTCGAATCGCGGCGATCGGCGCGGAGTCGCGACGAAGATCGGCAATGGCACGTGCAGCGGTATGGGCAAGCGACTGTGTGTCGGGCGCACTCGCGACCGCGACGACGTCGAATCCGAGGCGAGCGGCCTCCGTGGCGGTCTCCCGGCCGATGCATACCGCGGGCAGCCTACGAACGTCGATCGCCTCGAGGTCGGCGAGACCGACCAGCCCGCGAACTGTCGATCCGCTGGTGAAGAGCGCGATCTCGAGCGGGCCGGCGAAGGCCTCGGCCAACAAACCGACCGACGAGGCCGGTGCCTCGACCGTTGTGTAGCCGAGCACGTCCCGGACCACGGCACCACGGCGACCGAGGATTGCCGGGGCCCGATCGTCGGCAAGGTTGCCCCGTACCAGCAGCACGCGATCGCGTGGAGCCACTGGCAGCTCCGAGGCCAGCCCGGCCGCGGTGCTCAGCGAGGGCTGGAAGGCCACGTCCACCCCTTCGCGTTCGAGGACCTCGCGCGTGGCGTTTCCGATCACCGCCCAGCGCGTTGCCTCGAACGGCACGAAGACCCGCTCTGCGGCACGAAGGACAGCCAGGGCCCCGTTCGTGCTCGTCACGACCACCCAGGCGTACGACCCGACTCCCTGGATCGCCTCATCGAGCGCGCCTCCACCCGGGGCGAGCTCGACGTCGATCGTCGGGACGGGGACCGCCACGACGCCGGCTGCGTCGAGAGCCGCGATGAGCTGGTCGGTCTGGCCGGTCGCACGCGTGACGAGGACCCGCGGCCTGTCATCGATCTCGGTCACCACGGCACTGCCGCTCGCCGGCCGGTCGTGATCGAGCGCAGCGACGACGCGAGCTCGCTGGCGAGGGCCGTTGCGTCACGGACGCGGCCGTGGACCTGCCCGAACTGGACATCGCTCCCGTCCGGGGCCACGTAGCCGCCGAACAATCCAAGGTTTGTCCCGATCACCTCGGCATGGGCGCCGATCGGCGCCCGGCATCCACCACCCGATGCGGCCAGGAAGGCACGTTCCGTCTCGACGACGAGACGCGTGTCGGCGTCATCGATGGTACGAACGAGGGCGATCGTTTCGTCGTCGTCGGATCGAACCTGGACGGCCACAGCTCCCTGGCCTGCGGCCGGCGGGACCGTCCGTGGGTCGAGCCGCTCGCCAATCCGATCCGCGAGCCCGAGGCGGTCGAGTCCGGCACAGGCCAGGATCAGGCCGTCGGCCGCACCGTCGTCGAGTCGTCGGAGACGCGTGTCGACGTTGCCATGAAGTGGTCGTACATCGAGATCGGGTCGATGCGCCAGCAGGAATCCGGTCCGCCGTGGACTGTCCGTCCCGATCCGCGCGCCGGATGGAAGATCGTCGAGCAGTGGCCCGAGACCGGCCCGCACGACGAGTGCGTCCCGCGCATCCGCCCGGGTCAGGAACGCGGCAATCAACAGCCGCGGATCGACGTCCGTCGGCACGTCCTTGGCGCTATGGACCGCGATGTCCACACTGCCTGCAAGGAGTGCCTCCTCGATCGCCATCACGAATGCACCCTCGCCCCATGCCGTATCTGCAGCCCGGACGTCACCTGCCGTCTCGACGATCACCGTCGTTGCCCGCACGCCGACCAGCGCCAGGGCACGGATCACGAGCACGGCCTGGGCCTGTGCCAGGGCGCTTCCCCGGGTCCCGATTCGAAGGTCGATGCTCCTCATCAGGTCTCGTCGGTGTCGGCGTTGCCCGACGCCCGATCGGAGTCCCTTCCTCGGCGCACCATCTCTAGGCTGTGGCCGGTCATTGTCGCCACGAGGAGCTGGTCCATCGCGCGCTCCGCGGTTCCGAGCAGCTCCGTGGCTTCGCTGACGTCGAACCCACGTCGACGGGCGGTCGCGGCAAGTTCCTGGTGGAACGGCGCCCGGAACTGGAGGAATCCTTCCACGGTCTGGCTGAGCGACAACCCGGCGCTCGCTGCCTTTCGGCCGTACTCGGCGCCGGACGAAGCCGCCTCTCGAAGCAGTCCTGCGGCCCCATCCGATTCAACCGTGTCGAGATACAAGAGCAGGCGTGCCGCCAGGATCTGGCCATGTGCGCGGAACATCTGTCGCTGGTCGGGAGTCAGGCTCAGGATCCATGGCAAGGCGACTTCGGCACGGTGGCTGGTTCGCCGATAGCTGCGCGACAGCTTCGCCGTCGTCAGGCCAGCGCTACCAAGCGAGGGGCGAGCCGATCGATCTGAAGGAAGCAGGCGCTCCAATGCGACGCGGGAGAACCGGCGATGACCGCCCGGCGTTGTGAAGACCTTCAGACGACCTGCATCGCCCCAACGTCGAACGGTTGCAGGCGAGACGCCAAGGACCCGCCCGGCCTCGGAAAGGCTGATCCAGTCGATGTTC
>SCTE01000135.1 GCA_004298915.1 Chloroflexota bacterium
CGAGGGCATCGGTGGTCGCAGCTATCTCTCGACGCTCTCGAACCAGACGCCGACCGCGGTCCACGCGGTCCAGTACGCGCGGATCGTCGAGCGCAAGGGCGTCCTGCGCAACCTGATCGGCGCGGCCGGCAAGATCGCCGGGATCGGGTACGAGGATCCATCCGAGATCCAGGAGGCGATCGACCGGGCCGAGTCGGAGCTATTCCAGGTCTCGAATCGGCGGATCACGGTCGGGTTCAGCGTCCTGAAGGACCTCCTCCACTCCGCGTACGACCGCCTCGACTACCTGCACGCTCATCGCGGCGAGCTGAGTGGGGTGACGTCGGGATTCGCGGACCTCGACGCCCTGACCACAGGATTCCAGAAGAGCGACCTCATCGTCGTCGCGGCGCGGCCGTCGATCGGCAAGACGAGCTTCGCGCTCAACATCGCGGAGCATGCGGCCGTTCGCGAGCGGAAGAGCGTCGGCGTCTTCAGCCTCGAGATGAGCAAGGAGCAGCTCGTCCTGCGGCTTCTGTCGAGCGTCGCCAACATCGATTCGAAGCGGCTGCGGACGGGGTTCCTCGAGGAGATGGACTTCGCCCGCATCGCGCCGGCCATGAACGACTTGTCCGAGGCGCCCGTCTACATCGACGACACGCCCAACATCACCTCGATGGAGCTGCGGACCAAGGCCCGACGCCTGCAGGCCGAGGCAGGGCTCGACCTCGTGGTCGTGGACTACCTCCAGCTCATGCAGGCCACGACCACGAACCGTGATTCGAACCGGGTCCAGGAGGTCAGCGAGATCTCGCGTGGGCTCAAGGCGCTCGCCCGTGAGCTGTCGGTGCCGGTGATCGCGCTGTCCCAGCTGTCGCGGCAGCCGGAGATGCGCGAGTCCAAGGAGCCGCGGCTGTCCGACCTTCGCGAGTCGGGAGCCATCGAGCAGGACGCCGACCTCGTGCTGTTCCTGTGGCGCGAGAAGGAACGTGCCGGCGAGGAACAGGACGCCGATGGCGAGGTCATCAACGTGAAGCTTGCCAAGCACCGCAACGGCCCGACCGGGGACATCCAGCTCTGGTTCCGCAAGAGCCAGACGCGATTCCAGTCGTACGCCGGCCAGCGCTACGCCGAGGCCTGATCCTCGGCAGCGACGCCCAGGCCAGGCCCGGGCAGTGCCGCTTGCCGTCGCCTCTCTGCGGTTGCCCGCCTAGCGGGACTCGTCCGGCAGGATCGGGCGGAGCGCGAGCGTGTAGAGCTTGTTGTCGGGCCCGGTGAGCGGAAGGTTTGTGAAGCCGCCTTCGATTCCGGTCAGGCCCAGGGCATCGACATCGGCGGTCGTGAGCGTGTGGATCGGGAACTGGGGAGCATCGGCTCCGACAGGCTGAACGAAGTCCGTCGGCTTGAGGTCGGGCCAGGGCCAGGCAGTGGCGGGCCCGAACCCATCGGGAGTCAGGATTCCCCGCCATCGATCCGGCGTCCAGGCAGCCTCTCCGTTGACCGAGGTCGCGAAGTTGCTGATGCGCTCGCCGAGTCCGGCAAGGGCCTTCAGGATCGCGCTGTCCGGGTTCTGGGGGTTCTCGAAGCCGAGTGCCTCGACGGTCACGACCTTGTCCACGCCGCCGGCATGGATCGTGAACATCGAGCTCGGCGCGTCCGCCACGTTGCCGGGGTTGTAGGCCGCGCGAGCGACGCCGAGGCCACTGTCGGCGAGCGCGAACCGCAGGAAGCCCTGGATCTCGGCCTCCGACATGTGGGCGATCAGGTAGGGCTGGAGCGCTCCGACCTTGTCGTTGGCCGGTGGACCGGCACTGAAGTCACGGAAGATGACCGTCCCGTCGCCATAGAGCGTGAACTGCGGCGCCTGGGTCGCGAAGAAGCCCATCGGGACGAATCCGCCACCCTGTTCGAAGCGGAAGACGACATCGAGGGCGCCGGTCGCGTGCTCGATCGACGCAGGGTCCGAGGTCGGCCCATCCGTCGGGCTCGGTGACCCACCCGGCGATCGGGTCGGTGACGGCCCGGCACCTCCGCATGCCGCAACCATCACGGCAAGGACGAGGGCCACGGGAACCACGAACCTCGGCGGCGCCAGCCGGAGCGTGCGCAAGCTGCGTGGCAGGTCGATCACGCGCGGGGATGACATCGGTGCTCCTTGAATTCGATCGGCGTCCATGCCAGGCACGACGCCGCAGCGCCGGGCGTGGTTCCGACGACGCGCTGCCGAGGACACCGGCATCACCGAGCTGCCCGGAACCGCCGGGCACCCGCCGACCGCGTACCGATGGGCAGGGTCATCGTGGCTCGGGATGGTTGCGACAAGGTTGCGAAATGGCGCCTTGACCTGACCGCGCGCGGAGTATCCTTCCGCGGGGTTTGACCCGGGACCTTGTTCCGGGCCAACCGAGCGCGCGCATCGCCACCTCCGGACCTCGGCATCGCCGTGGCCCTTGAGGGTTGTGCCGCGCCCGGTCGTCGGATGCGACCTGTGCACGAGGAATCTGGACTGGCGATGGACCGGACAATCACCTGTCGAGACTGCGGGCAGCCCTTTGTCTTCACGGAAGGCGAGCAGGCCTTCTACCAGGAACGCGGTCTGTCCCACGAGCCGCAGCGATGCGCGTCGTGTCGCGCCCTGGCGAAGCAATCGCGGGCACCGGCAAACCGTTCGTATCACACGGCGATCTGCGCCAATTGCGGCAATCAGGCGACGGTCCCGTTCGAGCCGGCGCCGGGGCGGCCCGTGTACTGCAGTTCGTGCTTCGACCAGGTTCGCGCGGCTCGGCTCGCCGAGCGGACACGTGGCGGCTCCAGCAGCGCTCCCCCGCCGTAGACTGGCGCGACCGTAGCGAGCAACCGCTCGAGGAGGATCGCGTGGGCGTCATCATCATCCGGGAGATGGTCGGAACCAGCCCGAATTCCTGGAGCGATGCGGCTCGCCAGGCGGTGGCGACAGCATCGCGCACGGTCCGCAACATCAAGACCGTCGAGGTCGTGAAATCGACGGCGATCGTCGACGACGGTGAGATCACCGAGTACCGCGTCGAGATCAAGATCGGCTTCGAATACGAGGGCTGAGCTGCACCGGGTGCGCAGCTAATCGCGCGGTGAGCCAGAGCCGCCACGATGCCCGGCATGGCCGACATTGACATGGCGTCTCGCCCATCCGTAGAGTTCGCGCCGCCTGAGCCCAGGGCGTGGGAGCGTCCGCCGCGACATGACGGTCCGGCGCGTCGATCCGCGGTCCCCGTGGGACCTGGCCGACCGGCGATCGTCGCGCCATCGAACGGCTCGGGAGGCCCGCTCGGCCAGGTGTCGGACTATCCGGTCCAGTACGAGAAGGTCCAGGCGCCGCCACTGCGCGAGGACACCCTTGCCCGGG
>SCTE01000136.1 GCA_004298915.1 Chloroflexota bacterium
TCTTCAGAGCGTCAACCGCCATCACCGAGGCTCCGCGACACGATGAGTATCAAAAGGCCATTCCGCCGCCGACGCGAACGATCACTGGGCCAGAGCCTGGTGGAGTTCGCGATCGTGCTGCCTGTCTTCCTCGTGATCGTGTCGGCAGCCGTCGACCTCGGGCGCATGGCCTATGCCCGAATCACCATCGCCAACGTCGCCCGCGAGGCGTCGTTCCAGGCGGCCCAGACGCCGACGTCGTACCTCGCCGGCCAGGCGTGCAACACGACCACGAACCTCGTGATCTGTCGCGGGATCCTGGAATCGAAGGGATCCGTTGTGACGGTGAACCCGGCCGACATTACCCTCACGTGCTCGCCGAGCTGCACCAACGCGATGGGGAATACGGTTACGGTCAAGGCCGTCGGGACGTTCAACCTCCTGACGCCGATCATGGCTGCGTTCTTTGGTGGATCCACCACGGTCGCGTTCAGCTCAACCGCCACGAACCAGATCAACGCACTGCCGCCAACGACGACGACCACGACGACGACGTCGACCACCACGACGTCGACCACTACGACGACCTCGACTACGACGACCTCGACTACGACGAGCGTCTCGTGCTCCGGCGTCAGTGCCGGCTTCACATTCACGACCTCGCCGTCGACGAACAAGTCCCCAGTCTCGGTCACGGTAGCCGACACGACCACCTACAACCCGTTGTGCTCGACGGTCTGGGCCTGGAACTGGGGTGACGGGGTGACGACCTACGGACAAAGCCAGGCGCCGCATGTCTACACCAACACCACCGGCCAGCCGGGCAACACGAAGACCTTCAACCTGACCCTGACGGTGACCAGCGGGACATTCACCAGCACGAGCGGCGCGGTCACCATCTCGGTGATCCGATGAGCGGCCGGATGACGCCATCGAGCTCGCCCCGCGATGATCACCGCGGTCAGGCGCTCGTCGAGTTCTCGCTGGCCCTGATTCCGTTCCTGTTCATGATGATGGCGGTAATTGACCTCGGCCGCGGGATCTATACGAACAACGGCGTCGCCCAGGCTGCGCGAGAGATCGCCCGGGCCACCAGCGTCCACCAGTGCGTCGGGCCCTGCTCCACGGCAACGTGGTCGGCCGAGACGACGGCGGTTTTCAACACCCAGAAGAACCTGGTCCCGGGCCTCGCCTCGACCGGCATCACGATCACCTGCGTCGATGTCAGCGACGTCGCCATCACGATCGCCGCCGGCGGGCAGTGCCCCTATGGAGAGTTCATCAAGGTAAGCGCAACCACCACGTTCCGGCTCGTCAGCCCGCTGCTGCCGGTGCCCAACCCACTCACCGTGAGCTCAACGGCTCACGTCCAGGTTCCATGACCAAGGAGTCGCACGCCATGTCTCGATCCACGCTCGCCGGCTCGGCGCCGGCCACCCGCCGCTCCCGCCAGGAGCGGGAGCGAGGACAGATGCTCGTCATCTTCGCGCTGGCGCTCATTGCGCTCGTCGGGATGGTCGGGCTGATCATCGACGGCGGGGACTCGTTCCTCCAGCGCCGAGATCAGCAGAACGTCGCCGACGCGGCGGCGATGGCGGCCGGGTACGCCTCGGTCAACGGCCAGGACCCGACCGCTGCGGCAAAGACGGTCGCTGCGGCGAACGGCTACACCGACGGAGTCAACGGCGCCACCGTTACCGTGACGGTGTCCTCGACTGCGATCAAGGTCGATGTCAGCAAGCCGCACCAGAACTACTTCTCCGGCGTCATGGGCTTCTCGTCGTGGGGCGTATCGACAACCGCGAGTGTGCAGGCGGGAACGCCGAACGCCGCCTACAACCCGATGCCGCTGATCTTCAACAAGAAGGCGTTCAACAATTCAGCCAACAGGAACAGCAACGCTCCGGCGGCATTCGACGAACCGGGCAGCGGCAACGCCGACGTCCCGACGACGAACTCATCGTTCAACTGGACGATCTTCTGCACCGCGAATGGCAACCCGTGCAACGCGAACTCGAACGGTGTTGACGACATCATCAACAACAACGGCACGGGAACGACGATCCACATCGACGACCAGATCGGACCGCTCAACGCGGGGGCGCACACAACCCTCTTCAGCTCTCTTTCAGCGGTGGTCGGGCAGTCCTTCCCCGTCGCGATCGTCGACGACAGCGGGGCCGTCCAGGGTTGGGCAACGTTCCACCTGACGGGCTCCGTCGGTGGCAGCACCAAGCAGATCAGCGGCT
>SCTE01000137.1 GCA_004298915.1 Chloroflexota bacterium
CCAGGATCAAGGCCACGCCGATCACGAGGAGTCCAGCCGCGATCCGTGGCCGGGCCGTTGACCCACTTGCAAGGATCCGCATCGATTCGGGCTGCTCGAGCGTGCTGAGGATCAACGGCTTGCCGAGTCCCGAGGACAGCCGCACGCGTCCCTCCGGATCGCGGCGCGGAACCCCGACCACGATCGCATGTTCCACGCTCGAGACCTGTTCCACGACCACGCGGGCCGGCAGGTCCCGCGCCAGCGTCGCCGGGGCGTCGTCGCCGAGGTCGCCGACCACGCCGACCGTCTCCCGGGGGACGACGATCAGGCCCGCATCGAGGTCGGTGACGTCAACCTCGATGTGGTCGAGGCCCTCGTTGATCTCGAAGGGCACGGACTCGACGGACACGTCGAAGTCGGTCCAGCGCCCGTTGATCCGGGCCTGGTACCGCGTACGCCGATACACGAGCGGACGATGTTCGGCATCCTCGAACTCGGATTCGCTGTCGATTCGACCGGCGATCCGGACGTAGGCACTGCCGCCCGAGCGGGCCAGGTCGATGGCTTCGGCCACGGAGACCGACGGCGCGGCCGCGAGCAGGCGGCCCACGCGAAAGCGCGGCCCGAACGACCGAAGCACCTGGATCGCGCCGCCCAGGGCGGCCAACCCGGCGAGGATCACCAGCAGTCCATCCACGGGCCGGATGATATCCGGCGGGCACGGAAAGGCCCGGAGGAACCTACCCGACACATGGACCTTGATGCGATCGCGGCCGTTAGTGTCGCTCAGCCCCTCCGGGCTGCCTGCAACGCTACGGGCGCAGGAGGGACATCGTCAACCGCCTCTGTCCACGAATTGACCGCCGGCCTGTCCGGTTGTCCACCGGCCGTCCACAACGGCCTCCCCGTCGCAGTGGCGGTCCCGGGTCAGCCGGCCTGCCGGCCCGTCGCCGGGTCGAGCGCATTCATCAGGCCGCTATAGCTCGTGAGGACCAGGCGCCCGCCGACCAGTTCCGCGGCCGTCACGACATCCGAATGGGCAATCCGCCAGGCCACCGTTCCGTCCGGATCCAGGGCAAAGGTCTCGAGTTCGGACTGCACGATGACGTGCCGCAGACGCGACGAAGCAAGGGCAACGAGGATCGGCGTGGCGGATCGGTGGCTCCAGGCCAGCGTGCCCAGGCGGGCATCGAGCCCATAGGCATGGAACCCGTACTTGACGACGAGCAGGCCGGCCGTGTCCCACAGGACCGCCTCCGGCGTGTCGTTGAGCGTCGATGCAAAGCGAGCCGACCACGAACCGCCGGGGCCATCGATCCGAAGCTCGGCACGACAGCGCTCGTCCGGGTCGTCGGCGACGAGCGAGCCGAGGTCGACGAGCGTTCCGCCGGCCTCCGACAGGGCGAACACCGCCGTCGCCTGTCCCGTGCCGGCCCAGCGCCACCGCGCCCGGAGGCCTCCGGGATAGGTCAGCGTCGCATCGTGCGGG
>SCTE01000138.1 GCA_004298915.1 Chloroflexota bacterium
CCTCGCCGTCGCCGTCCTCAGCGCGCTGACCCTCGCCGCGATCCTCTGGACGGGCCGTCCGTCCCGCCGCGGGTGGCGCCGGTGAAGACCGTCGCCGTCCTCGGCGCGGTCGCGGCCGCCGGGGGATCCGCCGCCTGGCTGCCGGGCGCCGTGGCGCTCCCCTTCGCCTTCCTCTTCCTCCTCGTCGCGGTCGCCTGGCCGCTCGAGAACACCCGGGCCGGGCGCGAGCTCGCGGACCGGATCCTGGAGGTGCTGTCGTGACCCGGACCGCCACCGTTCCGCGCGGAACCGAACTGCGGAGGATCCCGCTCGACACCGAGCTCCGGACGATCCCGCTCGACCGCATCGACGTCGGTGACAACGTCCGGGTCAACATCGCGGAGCTCGAGGAGCTCGCCGCGTCGATCGCCGAGCACGGCGTCCTCCAGCCGGTCAAGGCCATCCGGATGGACGCCGGCGGCGACCGCCCGCCGGCCTACCGCCTCGTGTGGGGCCAGCGCCGCGTCCTCGCGTCGCGGATGGCCGGCCTGACCGAGATCCCCGCGATCGTCCTCGACGGGGACGCCACGAGCCTGACCGAGGACTCGACCCAGCGCTCCGTCGAGCAGCTGGTCGAGAACCTCCACCGGGCGGACCTGAACCCCATCGACCGGGCGCGCGCGATGCGCGCCGTCGTGGACTCGGGCGTGAGCCAGGCCGAGCTCGCGAAGAAGCTCGGCATCGGCGCGTCGACCGTGGCGAACGACCTCGGGCTCCTTCTGGCCCCCGGCGAGGTCCAGGGGCTCGTCGAGCTGGGCCAGCTCTCGCTCGCCTACGCGAAGGCGCTCAAGGGCCTGCCGGCCGCGACCCAGACCACGCTCGCGAAGCGGGCGGTCTCCGCGGGCCTGTCCGCGCACTCCCTCGAGGAGTCCGCGAAGTGGGAGCGCCAGCACGTCGCAGCCACGGAGAGGAAGATCGAGGCGAGCGACAGGGCGGCCGCGGCCGCGGTCGCCTTCCTCGCCAAGGCCAACCTCGCCGCCGGAACCCCGATCCACCTCACGGGCTCCTACGAGCTCCACCTCGAGACGATCGCCGACGCGATCCGGACGGCCGGCTGGGCGATCGACACGGCCTGGGGCCGGGACCGCAAGGACGACCCCTGCGGTTGCGTCGACGTGCGCCTCGAGGTCACGCCGCAGGGCGTCGGGCTCGTGGCGGTGTGCCTCTCCAACGAGCACGATCTGGCTCGGGAGGCCATCCGCCGCGCCGAGCGTGACGCCAACGAGAAGAAGCGGGATCGCGAGCTCGACGAGCTCCGGGCGGCCTTCCGTCGCGGGTGGACCGCGCAGCCACCGCACCCGCTCATCGCGCGGCTGATCCTCCGGGGGCTCGACAACTACTACGGCGACGGCTGGTCCGGCTATCTCAAGCTCGACGACGACCAGGTCCTCGAGAAGATCGTCTCCAAGGTCCTGGCTCCGGGCTGGGTCGGCGCGAAGCCGATGCCCATGGCGAAGATCGCCCGCGAGCTCGGCCT
>SCTE01000139.1 GCA_004298915.1 Chloroflexota bacterium
ACCGATCCTGGGTCGTCGGGAACTGGGCGCCGAGGGCCTGCAGGGGCATGAGGGTACCCGCCTCGACGGCTGCCGCGACTGCGCCTCGGTCGCTCGTCGTGTAGCCCTCGGACAGGTAGACCGCGATCCCCTCGTTGAGCCAGTGGAGCGGGTGGTGGTACGGGTTCTGCGATGCGGAATCGAACACGAGGTGGGTCAGCTCGTGCGGAATGACCACCCCGACCCACGGGTCGTCGACCGCATCCGGGCTGATGTTGGCGAACAGCGTCCGGATGTCCGGATGCGCCTCGCCGCCCACGTTCTCCCGCGTCCCGGCACCCAGGACGTCGTAGAACGCCGTCCGATCGCCATACACGTAGAAGTCGATCGGATCGCGCTCGGTGACGCCGAGCAGGGCACTCACTGAGCGAATGGCGTCATCGCCGATCTTCATCGCGCGCTGGCCGAAGGCCTGCCCGCCGTCGACCCAGTGGACGGTCACGAAGTCGCCGGTGACGGTCTTCCACTTGAACCGCGTGTCGTCGTAGTGGACCGAGGTGGCTGGGCCGACGACGGACGAGCCATTGGCCAGGGTCAGCCGGAAGCGCGCCCTGACATCCGTGTTCGGCAGGAGGAACCCGCCGGGCGCGTCGAGGACCCATGAGAGCTTCGCCTCGCCGCTCGACACGGTCGTCGGGACGACCGCCACGATCGAGCGGGTCGAACCCTCGATGTCGACCACGATCTCGACGCGGACGACATCGCTCGTCAGCGTCGCACTCCCGGTGAACGTGATCGCATCGAGGAAGGCGACCTTGGCCGTGGGTACGCTGACCCCCGGTTGCGCACCGAGGACGGGACCCGCGGCCGCACCGAGGGCCGCCATCGCCACGACGAGGCCCAGCACGATCCGGAGCCGACTCCCGGCTCGTGGCAATCCTCCCGCAGCGTGCGCCCGCCGCCGGGCCTGCGGCCGTTGCTCGGCGCCCGGCCTCAGCGCCATGCCAGGCCCGCCAGTCGCATGATCCCGAGCCCGTTCTGGTCAGCACCGAGCAGCCCATCGCGCGATAGTGCCCAGCCGTCGCCGTAGGCCAGGGGAACCACCGGCACGTCATCGCGCACGACCCCGAGGGCCCGCTCGTACGCGGCGAGCGAGGCGGCCGCGTCGCGGGTCCCGAGGGCGTCGGCGATGGCCTGGTCGAAAGCCGGCGACGACCAACGGCCGTAGTTGTTCGTGCTTCCCGTGCCGAGCAGCACGCCGAGGAAGTCGTTGGCGCCCGGGTAGTCGGCGACCCAGCCGAGCGACCACATCGCGGGCGGATCGTCGTGGAGCCGCCCGAAGTGATCGTCGAGCTCCTCGAGGCGGAGCGAGATTCCGAGTTCGCGGCGGAGATCGGCGACGATCCCCTCGGCAGGTCCGATCCCACCGGCCGCGAAGGTCACGTCCGGGAACCCGACACCGCCCGGATACCCGGCAGCGGCCAGCAACTGGCGTGCCATCTCGGGGTCGTGGGCCGGCAGCCAGTTCCGGTCGCCGCCGCCGGGGATCTCGGGCGGCACCATGCTGTCGGCCGGCACGCTGTCGCCGAGCGAGGCCAGCTCGGTGACCCGCGTCCAGTCGACGGCGGCCCCGAACGCCTGGCGAACCCGGACGTCGTCGAACGGCGGACGATCGGCCGTGAAGCCGATGAACGTGAGCGACATCGAAGGGACCACGCGAAGCTGCGGGCCGAGCGTCGAATCGAACCGGATCCAGGACGCGTCCGTGGCCCCGATCTGGGTGTAGTCAACGTCGCCGGCCTCGAACGCGGCAACGGGGCTCCGGCCGGCCAGCGTCGTGAGGAGATGGACCGTGGTCACGGCCGCGGGACCGGCCCAGTACCGGGGATTGGCCTTGAGGGTGAACTCGGTGCCGGTGGTCGCCTCGATCCCGTACGCCCCGCTGCTCGGCACGCCGGCCGCATCGACCGACGATCCGTCCCGCCAGACCTGTGCCGGCACGACGCCGAAGGTCGGGCTCGAGACGATGGCCGGGAAGTCCGCGCCGGGCCGCTCGAGGTCGACGATGACGTCGAGGTTGTCGGCCCGGAGCCCGACGGAGCCCGGATCCGAGGTCCGTCCCCCGAGGTAATCCGCTGCTCCCTTCACGTCGAGGAGCAGGGACGCGAGTTGCGACGGACGCTTCGGGTCGATGATCCGGAGCCAGCTCCGAACGACGTCCTCCGCGGTCAGGGCCGCTCCATCCGAGAACGTCAGGCCGGACCGCAGGTGGAACACGATCCGGCGCCCGTCGTCGGCGATGTCCCAGGAACGGGCCAGCGCCGGGCGGAGGACGAGACCGAGATCGAAGGTCGTAAGCGACTCGAACAGCTGCGCCGAGTAGGCGGCGGAACCGATGTCGCTCTGGAGCGCCGGGTCGAGGGTCGTCGGCTCGCCAGCCGGGATCGTGACGTCGGTTCGACTCGCGCCGGCAGTCGCCGGCAGGACCGGCCCGCTCGCAGCGGCCGCGAGGGCCAGCACGGCGAGGCCGGCGGCCAGCCTGAGACCCAGCCCCCCGGAACGACGACCTGGGCTCAGCGCAGCCACCAGGACGGCCCGCGGACGGTGCCTCCGTTCTCGGCCAGGCGCACCGGCTGGACCACGGGGACGGCGGCGCGGGGTCGCGCCATCCAGGCGTAGCGGTCTCCGGAGAATCCGACGAGAAGGGCGGCGACGCACACGAACCGGCGCATGTCCGGAGTATAGGGTCGGGTCGGCCCGGACCCTCCGGGCGAGGTTCCGAGCGAGGGCCGATCGCATCGGTGGCCGGACATTGGGAGGCCCCGCGTCACACCGCCGGGGGAACGGTGCGCTGACACGGGGCCTCTTGGAAACACTAACGAACTCTGCGGCGGTTCGTTAGGGCGAATCACGAATCCGGGCAGGATTCACCCGTCGACGACCTCCGCGAGCAGGTCCGCACGATCACGAAAC
>SCTE01000140.1 GCA_004298915.1 Chloroflexota bacterium
GATCCAGCGTGCGATCCGGCCCATCCGGCAGCTGGGCGACGTTGGCGACGAGGAACCAGCCGAGCTCGAGGGCGACTGGCCCCCGGGACGCCATCTGCCAGTCGATGAACGATGCCTCGCCGTCGTCGAGAAGGGCGACGTTGGCGAGCTTCAGGTCGCCATGGAGGCCCGTTGGGGGAAGGGCGGCGAATGCCTTGGCGAGTGGTGCCGCATCGCCCGACAGGGTGGCCACGAGGTCGCGAGCCTGACGCGGAGCGACGCGCTCGAACGCATCCCAGCCCGCGAGGAACCGGCGGCCCACCCAGACGCCCTCCGCCGCGTACCGCTCTGCCGAAGGACGGGTGAGCAGGGACACCCGTTCGAGGGTGGGGCACCACGGCCAGTTCGCCGGCAATCGCTGGTCCCACGGCTTCGCGTGCATCTCGGCCACGGCGGCGAGCACCCGGTCGAGGATCACGTCGGGCACGGCCTCGGCGCCGGCGGATCCCTGGTCCCAGCTGAGCAGTAACCCGGACAGGTCGGGCATCAGGATCGCGGCGCCGTCGTCCGGGACGCCCGGCCTGACCGCGGCGGCTCCCAGGTGCGTCATCCGGAGCGGGGCGCGGAACGGATCCGGTCCGGCGGCGAGGGCGGCTTCCCGGAGCATCTCGTCCCGGGTCGACCTGACGATCCAGTCCGTCGCAGCAGAGGTGCGCTTGAGCACGAATCGGCGGCCTCGATCTTCCAGGAGCGTGAGCGTCGCTCCAGACCAGCCGTCGTTGGGGAAGGCCCGCTCCTCGACGCCCGTCAGGTCGTGTTCGGCCAGCAGGTCGGGCAGCGATCGACGCGCCCAGGGTGGCTCCATCGGGCCGGGACCGCCGTCAGGCGGCCAGGGGCTGGCCACCGGCGCCGTCAGCGCGGCGGTGGGGGCGTGCCGCCGTCCCCGCCACCGTCGAGGTACACGACGTGGGAATCCGGGCAGTTCCGGGTCAGAATCACGACGAGCTGCCGGTCCGTCGACGCGTTCTCCTCGACGTGGATCTCGCCGGCCGGGATGTACACGAAGTCACCCGCCTCGGCATCGAACGTGTCCTCCACGCCGGTCGGACCGAACGTGAACCGGGCCGTGCCCGAGACGATGTAGATCGACGTCTCGCATGGCCCGTGGTGATGGATGCGCGTCCGCGCCCCGGGCTCCGTCGTCACCATCGACGAGTACAGGCCGATCGATCCGACCTGGCCGGCCGAGACGGCAATCGAGCGCTCCATGTCGGCATGCTGGCCGATCGAGGTGCGGCGCTCGGCGGGGGTGATCCGGGTGGCCATCGGCCGATGATAGCGGCGCGGCACCGGCTACCATCGAGCCGATGCATCCCGCCATCGCCGAGCTTCCGCGGCACCGGCTGTTCGCCGAACCGAGCCCGCTTCACCGCCTCGAGGGGCTCGAGCGGGCCCTCGGCGGTCGCGTGGAGCTGTGGATCAAGCGCGAGGACCTGCTGCCGCTGGCGTTCGGCGGCAACAAGCTCCGGAACCTCGAGTTCCTCGTCGGCGCGGCGCTGGCTGCCGGTGCCGACACGCTGATCACGTCCGGCCGGCGCTGGTCGAACCACTGTCGCCTCACCGCCGCGGCCGGGGCGCACGCGGGCATGTCCGTCCACCTGATCCTGTCCGGGCCACCCGCAGATGCCACGGACCCCACCCGGTACAGCCCAGCCGCGGGCCTGGAGGCGATCCTGGGCGCCGCCGTCACCCAGCTGCCGACGGCGGACCGCGACGCGCGTGAACAGGCGGTTGCCGCGGCCGCGGATCGGGTGGCGGCGGCCGGCGGGCGTCCATATGTGATCCCGGTGGGTGGCACCGGTCTCCCGGGCGTATGGGGCCAGGTCCTCGCCGCGGACGAGCTGCTGGCCCAGGCCACCGAGCCGCAGGCCCTGCCGGACACCATCGTCATGCCCTCGGCGACCGGAGGTACGCAGGCCGGGCTGCTGGCCGGGTTGCGGGCCGTCGGGAACACCGCGGCCGTCCACGGTGTGCTCGTGGCGCGGACGGACGAGGAGCTGCGGCCCGCGATCTCGGCAACGCTCGACGCCCTTGGGCAACGCCTCGGACCGCGTGTCCAGGTTGACGATGTCGAGCTCGATCCGAGCCAGCTCGGGGCCGGCTACGGCATCCGCACGGCGGCCGCCGACGAGGCGACGACCCTCCTCGCCAGGTCCGAGGGGATCCTGGTCGATCCGATCTACACGGCAAAGGCCCTCGCGGCCCTGATCGCCGGCGTCGGGTCAGGACGATGGGATGGGCAGCGCGTCCTCTTCTGGCACGCCGGCGGAACGCCCGGCCTGTTCGAACCGCTCGACGGTCCGCCCGGTCAGTAGACGAAGACCGTGCCTGACATGGCCGGATGGACCTCGCACAGGAAGAACCAGTTGCCCTTGGGCAACGTGCCGAGCGGCAGGACGACCGTGGATGCGGAGACCGGATCGAACCGGAACAGGACGTCACCATCGAAGCCGGATCGCGTCCGGATCGCGATGTTGTGCGGATCGGAATCCTTGTTGATCAGGACGAGCGTCGAGGACGAATCGCCCTTGATCTGGAGCTCCTTCGTGTCGAACTGGCGGTCCTTGGCGGTGACCACGATGGCATCCGCCGGCCACGACGGGGCCGGCGTGGCGGCGCCAGCGCAGGCGGTGAGCATCAGGCACACCAGGACGAGCGTGCTCGTGAATCGAGCGATATGACGGGACGGCGCGACCAAGGGATGGGTCTCCTGTTCGATCGTGGAATCTGCGTCGTCTACCGTACCTCGACGACCCGATAGCGCGCGGCACCGCGCGGCGTCCGGACCTCGACTTCGGAACCCGCGACTGCGCCGACGAGAGCGGCACCGACCGGCGACGCCGTGCTGATCCGGCCGGCCGAGGGGTCGGCATCGGTCGTGCCGACGATCGAGTAGGTGAACGTCTCGCCATCGCTTTCGACGACGACGACCGATCCGAGCGCCACGCGCCCGGTCACGACATCCTCGACGACGACGGCGTGGCGCTTGCGCTCTTCGAGCAGGCGAACGCGGCCCTCGAGGAAGGACTGCTCCTCGCGCGCGGCCTGGTATTCGGCGTTCTCCTTGAGGTCACCATGCTCGCGGGCCGCCTTGATCCGGGCGACGACCCCGGGGCGGCGAACCTGGGTGAGCTCATGCAGTTCCGCTTCGAGCCGCCCGAGGGCGTCCGCGGTCATCGGCACGGCCTCGATCCGGGCGGCCCGGGCCGCGGCGTCGCGGCGGGCGGGCGTCGACGGCGTTGACGGTGTTGCCCGCCGGGCGGCGGACGGTCGCTCGCGCACGGGCACACGCCGCGGCGGGGGCGGGGCACCACCGGGCCGCAGCCCGCGTCGGGCGGTACCGGTCCCTCGCTCCTCGAGCCTCGCTCCGTCGGCATCACCGCTCGGAACCTCGACCACGTGGGTCGGCGGAGCCGGCTCGCGATCGTCGGGTGCGATCGCCCCGGTGATCCCATGGGCCTGGCGCTCGCCCGTCTGACGCCGCGTGTTCGCCCAGGGCATGAAGCTCGCGCCCGCGGGCCGCCCCTCGATGACCCCGCCGGGCGCCGATGCCCGCTCCGCAGCACCTTCCCCGAAGGCCTCGAAGATGGCGTCGAGGTACTCATCGGTCGCATCGGTCTCGGCCCACCAGACCCTGGCCCGGTCGATGCCGACGAGCGTGTGCAGCCATTGCCCATCCGGATGGGGCCGGCGGTCGCCGAGCACGTGATGGGCCATCGCCAGGACCCGGCCGCCGACGCTCCCGGTGGTGGCGCCGACATAGAGGATCGTCTCGGCTGGCAGCCAGAGCGAAGCCAGGCGGGCGAGGAGGATCCGCCCGGTCGGCCGCGCGCCGTCGACCTTGAGCTCGGGGCGACGCTCGATCCAGCGCCCGATCCGGTCCATCTCGATCGGCGCCCGGGGCGTCGGCTCCGCGAGTTCCACGACATACACGCCCGAAGCTCGACTCGTGAGTGGCCGGCCCCACAGGACCGGTCCGTCGGGCATCAGGCCGACCGACCTGAGCAATGGACCTGCACCGTGTTCGTGAGCCAATCGGACCTCCGCCGTCAGGGATTTCCGGTCACGCGCCGGGCCGGGGTATCGTCGCACCGTTACCGCCATGCCGCCGGGGAGGCCCGTCCGATCGTCGCTCGTCGTCTCGCAGCTGGGCTCATGCTCGTCGCGGTGGTCGCGGCTGGCACGGCGCTGGCCGTTGCCCCGGAGTGGCGTGCGGCCATCGGCCTCGGGCCGACCGCGTCGCCGACGGTTCCGTTCAGCCCGGCAGCGACGCCGGCACCGACCCCGCCGCCGACCGGGCAACCGACCGCGACGTACCAGCCGAACAGTGCCTACCGACCGGCGCTCATCGACCAGTTCGGGGTCCGGGAGCGACTGCAGGCCGCCGTGGACAAGGGTCGTGCCGACCTCGCTGCCCCGGCCGTATCGGCGAGCATCCTGTTCGCGGACGGCCGGCTGTGGACCGGCCAGTCGGGCGTGGCGGACCTGGCGACGAGGCGACCACTTCGGCCGGATACGCCGTTCGCGATCGCATCGGTCAGCAAGACCTTCCTGGCGGCCGAGATCCTCGCCCTGGTCGCGGAGGACCGGCTCAGCCTCGACGCGCCGGCCGCACCGCTGCTTCCCGGGGTCCTCGTCGGCACCAGACCGATCGATCCCAGGATCACCGTTCGGCAGCTCCTTGACCACACGAGCGGGCTCGGCGACTTCCTCGTTGATCGCAAGCTCGACCTCGCGGTCCAGGCGGATCCGACGGCGACCTGGACGCCGACGATGGCCCTCGCCTATGCCGGTCGGCCGGTCGGTGTGCCGGGGGCCGGCTACCACTACAGCAACACCGGGTACGTGCTGCTCGGGCTCATCGCCGAACGCCTGACGGGTCGGACGCTGGCCGAGGAATACCGGACGCGATTCCTCGAGCCGCTCGGCCTGACATCGGTCACGTATCAGGGGGCCGAGCCGCCGACGGCCGAGCTGCCGACGGCGTATCGCTACACGTCGGTGTCGCTGACGGCCCGCCCGACGGATGTGACCGATGGCACGGACATCCGGCCGTTCACGGCCATCACGACCGCCGCCGGCGCCGCCGGCTCGATTGCCGCGAGCTCGGGCGACCTGGCCCGCTGGGCACGGGCACTGTACGGCGGCTACGTGATCCCGAAGAACCTCGTCCGGCAGATGGTCGACGACGCGGCGATCACGTCCAGCCTTCGGCCGAGCTACCCGTACGGGCTCGGCGTCCAGGTCTTCCAGATCGACGGCCGCACGTCCTTCGGCCATTCCGGACGACTGGTCGGCGCCCGCAGCGCCATGCGCTGGTTCCCCGACCTCGGGATCGCGATCGCGGTGGTCACCAACGAGAGCCGCTTCGATCCGGCGCCGATCCTGCGCGACCTGCTCGCGATCGTCGCCCCGGAGACCGTCAATCCGCGCCCACGCCCAGACTGACGCAGCGCCGTGGGCCGCGGTCGAGGCCGCGAACGGCGCCCCTGAGGGGATGGCGGTGCCCGTACGCACCGCAAATCGGGCGATCGGTACCACCTCCGCTGTTG
Organism: Chloroflexota bacterium; assembly: GCA_004298915.1. Taxonomy (GTDB): domain Bacteria; phylum Chloroflexota; class Limnocylindria; order Limnocylindrales; family CSP1-4; genus UBA5189. The sequence continues at coordinate 5,592 of SCTE01000140.1, forward strand.
GCTGGTACTCGCGCCCCTTTCGCGCGGCTCGATGGCGGCTCATGCTCACGACCCTGTCGGGAGGTATGGCCCATGCATCAGGTGGAAGCCTTCACGGCCGAGGGCGTCGTTCGTGGCGCGATGAGCAGCGTCTCGGGCGGCGGCGCGGGCGGCTCGCTCAGCACGACCCCGGCCGTGCCGTCGAGCCTCGAGATCGATCGGGCGACATGGCACCCGCTGGTCGGCGGGCCGGTCGAGCGGCGCGGGCCGATCCGCCTGCCCGCCGACGACGTGCTCGTGCTGTGGGCCGACGGGCAGGACCTGCCGATCCACGCAACGTGGCACGACGTCGAGCTGGAGCTCGGGCCGTACATGGTCAGCGGCATGCTCCCGACGATGCCCGGGTTCGATCCGGGTCGGGCGCTCGCGCGGCCCGGCGGCCTGTTCATCCTGATCCGGGACGCGAGGCTCGCCCTGCTCGGCAATCCGGACGGCGGACGGGTGGAGCGCAGCCACGCCCTCGTCAATCGTTACGGCGTCGAACGTGTGGTCGCCTCGATCGACCTCGGGTACTACTTCCCGGGCGCGACGTTCGTCCAGCCGGCCGGCGCCGGCTGAGGCAGGTCAGCGCCTCGGCACCGTCAGCGCGCGCTCAGCCCGGTCAGCGCGAGCTCAGCTCCGCGGAGCCGTCCGGGATCGCGAGCGCGTGTCGCTCCTGTGGGCATAGTGGTGTCCGCGCGCGGGCCGGCCCTCGGGCGCCCCGCCCCGGAGCGGCTGCGGTTCCGCGTTTCGATCGGGTACGAACCCCTCCTCGACGGTCCAGGGGATCGCCTTCTTGAGGAGCCGCTGGACGCCCCGGAGGAGGTCGGTCTCGTCGATCGACACCAGGCTGACGGCATCGCCGGTCGCGCCGGCGCGCCCGGTTCGCCCGATTCGGTGAATGTAGTCCTGCGCCTGCCAGGGAAGCTCGAAGTTCACGACATGGGGCAGGTCCTCGATATCCAGGCCGCGGGCCGCGACATCGGTCGCGACGAGGACGCGGATCGCCCCGGTCTTGAATGATTCGAGTGCCCGGGTGCGCTCCGGCTGGGATCGATCCGAGTGGATCGCGACCGCCTCGAGGCCGCGCCGGTCCAGGTACGTCGCGAGGCGCGTGGCGCCGATCTTCGTGCGCGTGAAGACCAGCACCTGGCGCCAGTCCTCCTTCGCGATCAGGTGGGCGAGCAGGGCCTCCTTTCGGTCTCGATCGACCGGGTAGACGAGTTGCCGCACGGACTCTGCAGCGGTGTTCCGCGCCGCGACCTCGACCACCTCAGGATGGTTGAGGATCGAGCCCGACAGGCGCCGGATGTCGTCCGAGAAGGTCGCCGAGAACATCAGGTTCTGGCGCTTCGCGGGGAGCAGTTCGATGATCCGGCGGATGTCGGGCAGGAAGCCCATGTCCAGCATCCGGTCCGCCTCGTCGAGGACGAGGATCTCGACCTGGCTCAGGTTGACGGTCTTCTGGCCGACGTGGTCCAGCAGCCGCCCTGGCGTGGCCACGAGGATCTCGACCCCGCCGCGGAGCTCCTTGATCTGTGGCTCGATGGGAATCCCGCCGTAGACCACGGCTGGCCGGAGCGGGACGCTGCGGCCGTAGGTCTGGACGCTCTCGTCGACCTGCATGGCCAGCTCGCGGGTCGGGACGAGGATCAGGACCCGAACGGGGTGGCGCGCCGGCGAGAAGCTGGTGTTGGCGTGCTTGCGCAGGCGGTCGAGGATCGGCAGCACGAACGCGGCGGTCTTGCCGGTCCCGGTCTGGGCCGCGGCCAGGACGTCGTGTCCGGCGAGGACGTGGGGGATCGCGGCCGCCTGCACGGGCGTGGGCTCGGTGTAGCCCTCTTCTGCCACGATCTGGACGAGATCGGCCGACAGGCCGAGCGTATCGAAGGTCAAGGGTTCTCCAGATCTTCCCGCCTTCTTCGTCCGCGCCTCAAGCGCCGGGACGTGAACCGGGCGGCGCGAGGATACCGGATCAAGCGATCTCCCGTGACAAACCAGTCCGCTAGCATCGGCTCGTGAGCACGACCGGGACCCGAGCCATCACGATGCTCCGTCAGGCCGGCATCCCCCACGAGGTGCACGCATATCGGCCGGCCGAGCATCGCGGTGCCCGATCCGGAGACACCCGAGGGTACGGGCTCGATGCTGCCGCCGCGCTCGGCCTCGACCCATCCGAGGTCTGCAAGACGCTGGTCGTCGTCGCCGACGGCGCCCTCATGCTCGCGGTCATTCCGTCCAGCCGCACCCTGGACCTGAAGCGACTCGCCGCAGCAGTCGGTGCGCACCGGGCCGCGATGGCCGAACCACGTGATGCCGAGCGGGCGACGGGCTATCTGGTCGGGGGGATCAGCCCGATCGCCACCACGCGACCGCTCCGGGTGATTCTGGACGTGCCCGCCGCGGCCCTCGACCGGATCTACGTGTCGGCCGGGCGACGCGGCCTCCAGGTCTCGCTGCGCCCGGGCGATCTCATCGCGGCGGTGGGCGCGACCGTGGAGGCGATCAGCGTCAGATGACGTGATCCGTAGGCTCATGTATGAAAAGTGAAAACAGGTATTGACAAAGTGAAAGGTGATATGCGATAACCTCGGCAACACCGCCACGAGGTCGATCGCAACCATGCCGCACGATGTCATCTCCACGTGTCCCGTCTGCTCGGGTGAGCTGGCGGTCACGCGCCTCCACTGCCGGAGCTGCGGGACCACGCTCGAAGGCGACTTCAGCGTCGGCCGCTTCGGGCGACTGAGCCGCGAGCAGCTCGCCCTCCTCGAGAGCTTCCTTCGGTCACGCGGGAACCTCCGGGACATGGAGCGCGAGCTGAGCCTGTCCTACCCGACTGTCCGGTCGCGCGTCGAGGCCCTCGTCCGAGCCCTCGGCTTCGGGCCGCGCGGCGATGCCGACGACGCGTCCGATGCCTCGGACGCCGGGCCGGATGCCGCAGCCGATGCCGACACCATCCTTGCCACTCGCCAGGACATCCTCGAGCGGCTGGCCCGCCACGAGATCAGCGCCGAGGATGCCGCCAACGCGATCCGGAGCCTTGGAAGGAAGCCACGATGACCACCTCCACCGACCAGGCATCGCTCGAGCAGCGGATCGGCCCACGCGGGCGGTTCAACATCCGGATGATGTCCGGGTCGATCGCCGTCAGGGCCGTCGAGGGCGACTCGGTTCGCGTCCGCGAGCGCAACGGACGCTCGCTCGCCGAGGCGTTCCGGATCGAAGGCGGTACAGACAGCCTCGCGATGACCTCGAACGAAAAGTTCGGTGGGGTCGATTTCATCGTCTTCTCGATCGGACGGCGTTCTTCGCTCGACATCGAAGCCGAGGTCCCGCTCGGCGCCCACGTCACGATCGAAACCGCGAGCGCCGACGTCGTCGCGACGGGACTGGCAGGTCCGGTGAAGCTCCGGACGGCATCGGGTGACGTCAGGCTCGACGACCAGCGAGGCGCGGTCGAGCTCGATGCCGTGTCCGGCGATGCCCAGGTCATCGCCACCGGACCGATCGAGCTCCGCGCCCGGACGATCTCGGGCGACCTGACCGTCCGCGGTCCACGTCTCGAGCGGGCGACCATCGAGACGACGTCGGGCGACGCGCGGCTCGATGCGCTCCTCGAGGGGCCCGGTCCGTTCGAGATCCAGACAGTCAGTGGCGACGCGACCATCGTCGGACGGTCAGGGATCCGCGTCGAAGCCCGGACCGTGACGGGCGACCTTCGGAGCGAGCTGCCGAACCGGCACGATTCCGCGCCCGGTCGAAAGATGCTCATCGTCGGTGACGGTGGC
>SCTE01000141.1 GCA_004298915.1 Chloroflexota bacterium
AGCTCGGCGATCCGGAGCAGGCTCAGCGAGGTCGTGGATGCGGGCTTGATGACGACCGTGTTGCCGGTCGCGAGCGCCGGCCCGAGCTTCCAGGCGGCCATCTGGGCCGGGTAGTTCCACGGGATGACGGCGCCCACGACGCCGACCGGCTCGCGGGTGATCGTGGCCACGGTGCCCTCGGGCGACGGCGCAACCTGGCCGTAGATCTTGTCGGTGGCCTCGGCATGCCAGCGGATGCATGCCGCCGTCTCGGGGACATCGAGACCGACGGTGTCGGTGATCGGCTTGCCGGCGTCGATCGTCTCGATGAGCCCGATCTCGCGCCCGTTCGCCTCGATGAGATCGGCCCAGCGGATGAGGATCCGCTTGCGATCGCCGGGGCTCATCCGGGACCAGTCGCCCGAGTCGGCGGCTCGGCGCGCTGCCGCGACCGCGGCGTCGACATCGGACGGCCCGCCCTCGGCGACCTCGGCGATGGGCCGGCCCGTGGCCGGGTTCTCGGTCACGAACCGGCGGCCGCCGGCGGCTTCCCGGAACTCGCCACCGATGAACAGCTCCGTGCGCAGCTTCAGGGCAGCGATTTCCGTGCGGGCCTGGTCGATCTCGGGGCTCAGCGTGTCGGTCATCCGTTGATCGTACGACGCCCGCGGCCCACAATCACGTCCATGAACGAGTTTCCCCGGTACCCGCTCCTGTTCGGGCCGTCGCCCATCCATCGGCTCGATCGGCTGACCGCGCACCTCGGCGGAGCCGCCATCTGGGCCAAGCGCGAAGACGTCAACTCGGGCCTCGCGTTCGGCGGCAACAAGACGCGCAAGCTCGAATATCTCCTCGCCGACGCCCTCGCCCAGGGCTGCGACACGCTCGTCTCGATCGGCGGCGTCCAGTCCAACCACACGCGCCAGGTCGCGGCGGCCGCCGCGGTTGCCGGCCTGAAGTGCGTGCTGATCCAGGAGAGCTGGGTGGACTGGCCCGATGTCACGTACGACCGGGTCGGCAACATCCTGCTCAGCCGGCTCATGGGCGCCGACGTGCGGCTGGTCAAGGCCGGGTTCGGGATCGGGTTCAAGGAGAGCTGGGAACAGGCGCTCGCCGAGATCAGGGCAGCGGGGGGCAAGCCCTATGCGATCCCGGCCGGTGCCTCGGACCACCCGCTGGGCGGCGTCGGGTTCGCGTCCTGGGCGCGCGAGGTCGAGGCGCAGGAGCGTGAGCTCGGCGTGTTCTTCGACACGGTGATCGTCTGTTCCGTGACCGGTTCGACCCAGGCCGGGATGATCGCGGGGTTCGCCGATCGCGAGCGACCGCGGCGGGTCATCGGCATCGATGGGTCGGCCAAGCCGGCCGAAACGCGGGATCAGGTCGCCCGCATCGCGCGATTCACGGCCGAGGCGATCGGCGTGGCGCGCGACCTGCGCGACGACGAGATCATCCTCGACGATCGGTACCACGCCGGGACGTACGGGATCCCCGACGCCTCGACGCTTGCCGCGATGCGACTCGGCGCGTCACTCGAGGGGATGATCACCGACCCCGTCTACGAGGGGAAGTCGCTGGCCGGGCTCATCGACCTCGTCGAGCGCCGCGAGATCCCGGCCGATTCGACCGTCCTGTACGCGCACCTCGGCGGCCAGCCGGCAGTCAACGCCTACGCCTCGCTGTTCACCTGACGGTCGCGGGCCGTTCGCGTTGACTGGTCGCTACTGTGACGCTACATTTGCGCTACACAAGCCGACCGGCGATGACCACAGCTCCTCGCGGAGGATCCCATGACCGTTGCCAGCCCATACGCCGATGAGGTCCGCCGCGTTCGTGCCCTGGGGATCGAGACCGGCGACATCGCCCGGGCAACGGGTGCCGCGATGGCCACGGTCACGTCCTGGATCCGCTCGGAACGGCGGCCATCGGCCGGCTATCGCGATCGGCTCATGGATCTCGTGGCAATCGTCGATCGCCTCGCCACGACGATGGACGAGGCCTACGTCCCGCTCTGGCTGAACAAGCCGATCCCGGCCCTCGGCGATGAGCGGCCGCTCATCGCGATCCGGAAGGGCCGCTACCGGGACGTCTCGAGGCTGGTTGCGGAGCTCGAAAACAGCTCGTTCGCCTGACCGTGCCAACCCGGAAGGTCGCGACGGGCGCCACCGTACCCGCGCAGACCCGCAGGGTCGGGACGCGCGCCGCGGGCACCATCGGCGCCACGCTGCCGGCACCCCGCATCGCGGTTCGCGGCAATTGGTTCCGGATCGTCCGAGGCGGCGACGAGCCATTCACCTGGACGCCCGAACCGGCCGATGGGCGCTGGCAGCGCGGTGACGTAGTCCGCGCGGTCTATCTCGCCGACACGGAAGCGACGGCGTGGGCCGAGTGGTACCGGCACTCCGCCGAGCTCGGCGTGCCGCCGGCCAGCCGCATGCCCCGGGACATCTGGAAGGTCGCGGTGCGGGTGACGGACATCGCCGACCTCACCGCGGACGGTGTCCTCGCCTCGCACGGGATCAATGAGCTGGCCCCAACGCGACCTT
>SCTE01000013.1 GCA_004298915.1 Chloroflexota bacterium
GTTCGACGATGCCCTCGGTCAAGGGATCCAGGTCCGGGATCTCGCGGGCCCAGACCTCGAGCATCGCGTCGAGTCTGTCTGTTTCGGGTGTGTCGCTGCCCACGTCACGGAGTATCCGCTCCTGACAAGGTTAACGTCAAGTAACTTCAGCTCATATCTCTTGACATCGAACTATCATCCGGGTAGGGTACCGCTAGTAGTTCGACATGAAGACTCTTCAGGTCAAATGGACGAAGGCTACGGGAAGGGATCGGGTCATGTTCGGGTCATACACCACGTTGGAATTGGAGGCGGAACGGCGGCGCGAGCTCGTCGAAAGCGCGCTGCGCGAGGCCGCACAGCGGCGGGCGCTGCAGGAGTCGGCCCAGGAAGGGACCAAAGCCAGTGGGGCCTCCCGCGGGCACGGTCTCTCGGAAGTCGCCGCCAGCCTGTTCAACCGGGTCGGTCAGCGCGCCTGACCAGCCAGTTCGGCGACGAGCCGCGCGATCAACGCGGCTCGTTCCATGTCCGGAAACCGACAGCCACGTCTCGCGGGCGCTACTCGGGGGCCACGGCGTCCTGGATGCGATGGAGCAATCCGATGTACGTGCGCAGCTCCGCGTCGGTCAGGACACTAGCCCACGCCTTCTCGTTCCCGTGGATGAGCGTTCGAAGCTCCTGGAGCACCTGGCGCCCGGCGGGCGTGATCTCGGCGATCTGACCTCGCCGATCGGCCGGGTTCGCCGAGCGCCGGACGAATCCGCGGCGTTCGAGCGAGTCGAGCACGCCGGTCACCGTCGCGCGGGTGACGATCAACCGGTCGCTGAGCACCGACGGCGACATCGGCCCGTGGTCCCGCAGCAGCCCGAGCACCAGCCCGCCCGCCGCGCTGACATTGAGCGGCCGAAGCAGTCGGCCGATCTGGTCGAACAACATGTCGGCGGTTCGGATCGTGTTCATCACGGCTTCGGTCGCGAGGATGTTCGCGTCGGGTGTCTGGTCGTAGAAGTCGTCCGGCATCTGGATCCTGCTCATCGACACCCATGATACGGGTATTGACAATTAGGCGCCTAACCATATAGTTAGGGGCCTAATGACTGGCAGATGGCCGGTCTTCGAAGATCCGGAGGAGTAACCCGAGATGGTGAAGGTGATCGTCCAGCACCGCGTCATCGACTACGACCGATGGCTCCCGGTGTTCACCGACCACGAATCTGTCCGACGCCGGCACGGCGCGATCGGCCACAGCATCAGCCGCGAGATCGCCGACCGGAACTCGGTGGTGATCGTCAACGAGTTCGCGACCGTCGACGGCGCCCGGGCGTTCAGCCAGGATCCATCCCTCCCCGCGGCGATGGCTGCCGGGGGCGTCGACGGGGTACCGCACGTCTGGATCGCCGACGACGCGGAAACGCGAACATACTGAGCGACCGCTCAGGAGAGCCACGATGAACGGTGGATTGATGGTGGTAGCCACCATCCCGGTCAGCGACCTGGACCGGGCCAGGACGTTCTATGGCGAGACGCTCGGGCTCGCCCTGCTCTGGGAGAACCCGGCGTCGATCCGGTTCCGGTGCGGCGAGGTCAGCGAGCTGTCCACCTTCCGCCGTCCAGGCACGGCCACCGAGCACACCCTCGCCCACTTCGAGGTCAGCGACATCGAGGCTACCGTTCGCGACCTCGAATCGAAGGGGGTCGTCTTCGTGGACTACGCG
>SCTE01000142.1 GCA_004298915.1 Chloroflexota bacterium
CCAGAAGACCGTCCTGGCGTCCCGGAGCGCATCCTCCATCAACTCGAGGGTCGCGGCGCCGACATCGACGATGTGCCACGACGCCGGGATCTTGTCCGCGAGCAGGGTCTTGTACTCGGTGCCTCGCGTGACCTCCTTGGCCACGATCACGTCGACCGGCAGGATGACCCGAACCCCATGGGCCTGGGCGGATGCGAGCACCCGCGTGGCCTCATCGACCATGTCGTGTTCCGCCAGGCTCTTGCCGATCGACTTGCCCTGGGCCAGCAGGAACGTGTTGGCCATCCCGCCCCCGAGGACGAGGACATCGACCTTCGACATGAGGTTGTCGAGGACGTCGAGCTTGCCGGACACCTTGGCTCCGCCGACGACCGCGGCGAAAGGTCGGGCCGGGGCCTCGAGGAGGTTCGACAGCGCTTTGATCTCCGCCTCCATGAGGAACCCGGCGTACGCAGGCAGGAGCTTCGCGATCCCGACGGTCGAGGCGTGGGCCCGATGGGCCGTCCCGAACGCGTCGTTGACGTAGATGTCCGCGTAGGCGGCCAGCTGTGCCGCAAACTCCGGGTCGTTCTTCTCCTCCTCGGCGTGGAAGCGCAGGTTCTCGAGGAGGATCAGTTCGCCTGGCCGAAGCCGCTTGATCGCATCGACGGTGCCGATTCCGAGGGCGTCGCCCGTCACCGAGACGTTCTTGCCGATCAGCTGGGTGAGTCGCTCGGCAGCTGGGCGCAGGCGAAGCCCGTCGTGGACCTTGCCGTTTGGCCGTCCGAGGTGGCTCGCCAGGATGACCTTCGCGCCATGGGACAGGAGGTGTCGGATCGTCGGCAGCGCGGCGCGGATCCGCGAGTCATCGGTGACCTTGCCGTCCTCGAGCGGGACGTTGAAGTCGACGCGCACGAAGACGCGTTTTCCGGCGACATCGACGTCGCGGATGGTCAGCTTGTCCATGTGGTCCCTGCCGGTCGGCGTGTGGAGTCGTGCGATGGAGCCGCGCCGGCCGAGGCGCGGCATGGGCGAACGGTCACGCGGCGGTGGCTGCGGGCAGCCTCGACGCGACCATCTCGATGAGATCGGCGCAACGGCAGCTGTAGCCCCATTCGTTGTCGTACCAGGCGATGACCTTCACGAAGTTCCCGCCGAGCACCATCGTGCTCGCCGCGTCGATGATCGACGAGCGCGAGTCGCCCCGGAAGTCGGACGAAACCAGGGGCTCGTCGGACACGCCGAGGATGCCGGCAAGGCCATTCGTGGCCGCATCGCGGAAGGCGCTGTTGAGCTCCTCGACCGAGGTCTCCCGCTTCACCGTGGCGGTGAAGTCGACCACGCTGACCGTCGGCGTCGGGACGCGCAGGCTGAAACCGTCGAACTTGCCCTTGAGATCCGGGATCACGAGGGCCAGGGCCTTCGCCGCTCCCGTGCTCGTCGGGATGATGTTCTGGCCGGCGGCCCGGGCCCGGCGCGGGTCCTTGTGGGCGACGTCGAGGATCCGCTGGTCGTTCGTGTACGAGTGGATCGTGTTCATCAGCCCGCGCTCGATGCCGACGAGGTCGTGGACCACCTTCGCCGCCGGTGCCAGGCAGTTGGTCGTGCAGCTGGCGTTGCTGATGATGTGGTGCGCGGCCGGATCGTAGCGATCGTCGTTGACCCCGAGCACGATCGTGATGTCCTCGCCCTTCGCCGGGGCGCTGATGATGACCTTCCTTGCGCCGGCCGCGATATGCGCGCCGGCCTTCTCGGCATCCGTGAAGATGCCCGTCGATTCGAGCACGATGTCCACCCCGAGATCGCCCCACGGCAGGGTTCCGGGGTCCCGCTCCTTGAGGACCTTGATCTCGCGGCCGTCGATGATCAGCGCGTCATCGGTGTGGTCCACGGTGCCGGGGTAGGCCCCATACGTCGAGTCGTGCTTGAACAGCAGCGCGTTCATGCTGGTGTCGACCAGGTCGTTCACCGCCACGACCTCGACGCTCGGCGCGCGCTCCAGGATCGCCTTGAGGGATTGGCGCCCGATCCGGCCGAAGCCGTTGATGCCGACACGTACGGTCATGGTGAAACCTCCGCAGGGGGCCCCGGGGTTCGTGTCGAACCGTGGCCGCGCCCTGTATCAAATGACGTGATCGAACGTACTGAGTCTACCAGAGGGCTCGCTGCGGCCGGCCGGACCGAGCGGCCGGGTCGGCGAACCGTCCCGGACACGCAGAACCCCCCGCCAGGTTCCCGGCGGGGGGTTCAAGGTTCAGAACGCGAGGGCGTCAGCCGCCGATCTTGAACACCTTGGTGCCGCACTTGGGGCACGTGCCCGAGAGTGCCGGCTTGCCGTTCTTCATCGTGATCTGAACCGGGTTCTGGACTTCGACTTTCATCTTGTCCTTCACGCAATAGGCCTGCGCCATGTGTCCAGTCCTCCTCGGGCTCCGTGCGCTCCGGGCATCCGCCGGAGTCGCAATGCTGACTACACGCCGAGAGACGGTCTCCAACGATCCGTCCCGGCTTCGACCTTTCGACGGTCCATGTCGGCGAGGATACGGAGTGCTTCCAATCCTGTCTCCACGCAGGCAGTTTCCGCCGCGAGCTTTGCGTCCCCGACGACGAAGTCGCCGGTGGTCCGCTGAGCAAATACCGCGCACACGACCCCGGCTCGACACCGAGCCAGTCCCGCGAGCACCAATACGGCCGATGCCTCCATCTCGAAGTTCATGACGCGTTGTCGCGCCATTTCCGATGCGAGGTCAGGGTATCGGATGGGAAGCTGCGGAATCGGGCGTCCCTGCGCACCAAAGAACCCAGGGGCCGTTGCCGTGATTCCCACGTGATACCGATGATCCAGCCGATGAGCCGCCTCGATCAGGGCCGCGACGGCCTCGTGATGGGCGACGGCAGGATAGCCATCCGAGACGAACCAGCTGGTCGTCGTCTCGAGTCGAACGGCCCCGGCCGAGATGCACAGGTCACCGGCCAGGATCTCGGGCTGCAGTCCGCCACTCGAACCGACGCGGATGAAGGTCGGGTTCTCGGTGATGGCGAGGATCTCGGCGATCGCGATCTCGACGTTGTCGGCACCGATGCCGGTTGACACGATCGACACGCGAAGGCCCTTGTAGCGACCGGTGACGGTGGCGAACTCGCGGTTGCGCCGTTCAATCTCGATCGATTCGAGGCGCGTGGCGATCCGCGCGGTTCGGTCTGGGTCGCCGGGGAGGAGGATGTACTCGGCCAGTTCGCCCGGGCCGAGATCGATGTGGTACTGCCGCTCCCCAACCGGGAGCGCGACGCGGCTGTCCGCGTTCGGCAAGCCCAACTCCCCTCGTCTGCTGCGTGCGCCTCGCGACGCAAGGCTCGGGCAAGGGTAGACGCACGTTTGAACGGGCGTCAAGCACGGCTGAGCGTGGCGCGGCCTTCCATCCGCGGATCACGGCGCGGGCTCGGGCGGCCGCGGTGCCGTTCGGATCGCGGCAAGACGTCCGTTCACGCGGCCCACCAGGGCGACCCGGTCGCGACGCCGACGCCAGGCCAACGCCCCTGCGACGGCGATCGCGGCGGCTCCAACGAGCAGGGCCACGAGCACGGCGGGATGGATGATCTCGGATCGGATCGCGGAGCCGCCGTTCGTTCCCTCGAACGACACGTCTGGAGCGGGGCCACCACCCGCGCCCGATTCCGGGTCGTGTCCGGTCGAGATGGCGGCGATCGGGACCACCTCGCCGAGCTCTCCGAGACGAACGACGCCTCCCGGATCGCTCACGGCGATCCTGGCACCACCTGGCCGGACCGGGTCCGCGACGACGAGGCCCACGAGGCCGATGGCTTCGCCACGGTGCAGGAGCGGCAGGAACGCCGCCGCCTCGTCCTCGAGGGTCACCCAGGTCCGTGCCGTTCCGTCGTCGAGCCAGCAGCCGTCCGTCGTGACCTCGTCGAGCAAGCCGCCGATACGGACGACCGAGCCGAGGTGCTCGCCGATGGTCGCCAGGTCGACGTCCGGCACGGGACCGTCGTCCGTCCGCGCCGATTCATAGGCGGTCGCGCCTTGCGTCGGGGACGGCGTCGCGCCGGCGCGACCGCCGGAGCCCGCACCGCCCGCACCCGGCCCTGCCGCAACATCGATCGTACCCCTCGGGGTCACGGCCCAACGTCGATCGGTGGCCGTCGGGTACGGGCGGTGGACGAACCCGACGATCGTCGCCGTCCGGCCCTCGGCCAGGAGCGTCGATGGGATGCCGCTGCTCGCCAGCCCGTCGATCAGGACGCTCGCGCCGCCGACGCGCAGGTCGGCCTTCCATCGATCCCCGAGCCGCGTGACCCTGGTGACCGTGCCGGCCACTCGCACGAGCTGCCACTCGTCTCCCTCGCCGGGTGGCCGCGAAAGATGGCGAGCCGCCACCTCGACGTGCTGCTCGAGGACGGCCACGGCGGCGACCTTGATCCGCGGCGCGCCCCAGGCTCGATAGACCGTGCCGTCCACCCGCACGCGCGCGCCGATCGTGAGGCCGGCTGAGCCGGTCGGCAGGAGCAGCTCGATCCCGCCGGTCGCGTCCTGGATCACGATTCGACGCCCATCCGAATCGAGCAGGCCCGAGCCCGCGATGACCGTTCCCGTGACGCTCGCCGGGGCATCGACGAGCCCTCGAGCCACTGCGATGGTCAGGATCGGGCCG
>SCTE01000014.1 GCA_004298915.1 Chloroflexota bacterium
CAGAACCAGCTGGCGAAGGTCAGCGCCGAAGCCTCGAAGGCCTGAGGGAGCGTCGGACGCCGTGCGGGTGACCATTCACCGAGCCGATCCGCGAGACCCGGAGCGACCCGTCTACGTCATCAGCGTGGCGGCGAGCATCGTGAGCGTCCATCCCCGGACGCTCCGGATCTATGAGGATGCCGGGCTCGTCTGCCCCGCACGGACCCCGACGAACATCCGCCTGTACTCCGAAACGGATATCCGGCGAGTGATGTGGATCCGCCACCTCACCCAGAACCTGGGCGTGAACCTCGCCGGAGTCCGGATCCTGTTCGAACTCGAGGAGCGCCTGGGAACCAGGATCCTCGAGCGCCTCTATGACGAGGGTGCGGGTGCTGCGGAAGCCGCGCAGGCGGCCGCCGATGGACCCGAACCCGCCGATCAGCCGTCCAAGCCCGTACCAACAGCAGCCGGCACCGCCGGCTGACCAGCCAACCTCGACCCACCTGTAGGAGACACGATGGCGAAGCGACCATCCACCCGGGACGCGAAGCGGACCGAACCGAACATCCAGGATCTTCCGCTCGTCGCCCTGCGCGAGACCGTCATCTTTCCGGAGATGATCGTCCCGCTCCAGGTGGGTCGGGACAAGAGCGTGGCGGCGCTCAACGCCGCCGTCGAATCCGGCTCCCTCATCGCGCTGGTGACCCAGCGTCAGGCGGACCAGGAGGACATCAGCGACGCCTCCGAGCTGTACGGCGTCGGCACGATCGCCAAGATCGCCCAGGTCGTCCAGCTTCAGGACGGCACGGTTCGGGCGATCGTCCAGGGCCAGGGCCGGATGCGGGTCGAGGGTTTCTCCCAGGTCGACCCGTACCTTCGGGCGAAGGTCGTCGAACTGCATGACACCACGCCCGCCAACGTCGAGGTCCAGGCGCTGATGCGTTCGGTCCAGGCGCAGGTCGAGCAGTACGTCCAGTCGGGCGCGCCCGTCCCTCCCGAGGCAGCCGTCGCCGCCAAGAACATCACCGAGCCCGGACTGCTCGCCGACATGACGGCGTACAGCCCGGACATGACCACGGAGCAGCGCCAGGAGCTCCTCGAGACGGTTGACATCGTCGCCCGTCTCAAGCTTGTGTCGGCGTTCCTCGCCCACCAGGTCGAGATCCTCGAGCTCAAGGGCAAGATCCAGTCCGAGGTCAAGTCCGAGATGGACAAGACCCAGCGCGAATACATCCTCCGCGAGCAGCTGAAGGCCATCCAGCGGGAGCTCGGCGAGGACGATCCCCAGCAGGCCGAGGTCAACGAGCTTCGCGAGAAGGTCGAGGCCGCCGGCATGCCCGACGAGATCAAGGCGCGCGCCCTCAAGGAAGTGGACCGGATGAGCCGGATCCCGTCGGCCTCGCCCGAGGTCGGCGTCATCCGGACGTACGTGGACTGGCTGGTCGGCCTGCCCTGGAATACCTCGACCGAGGACCTCCTCGACATCAAGGAGGCAGCCCGGATCCTCGAGGAGGACCACTATGGCCTCGACAAGATCAAGGAGCGGATCCTCGAGTACCTTGCGGTTCGCTCGCTCGCGTCCACCATTCGCAGCCCGATCCTGGCCCTGATCGGCCCGCCCGGCGTCGGCAAGACGTCGCTCGGCAAGAGCGTCGCGCGCGCGATGGGTCGCAAGTTCGTCCGGATGAGCCTCGGCGGAATCCACGACGAGGCCGAGATCCGCGGGCATCGGCGCACCTACATCGGCGCCCTGCCCGGCCGGATCATCCAGAACATCAAGACCGCCGGAACCAACAATCCCGTGTTCATGCTCGATGAGATCGACAAGATCGGGATGGACTTCCGGGGCGACCCGAGTTCGGCGCTCCTCGAGGTCCTCGACCCCGAGCAGAACAACTCGTTCCAGGACAACTACCTCGAGGTGCCGTTCGACCTGTCCAAGGTCATGTTCATTGCGACCGGCAACCTCATCGACCCGATCCCGGCCGCGCTCCGCGACCGGATGGAGGTCGTCCAGCTCCCTGGCTACACCCAGCAGGAAAAGATCGAGATCGGCAAGCGCTTCCTCGTTCCGAAGCAGATGGACAACCACGGCCTTCGGCCGAAGCACGTCGAGATCACCGATGACGCGATGGTCGAACTCGTCCAGGCGTACACCCATGAGGCGGGCGTCCGCAATCTCGAGCGCGAGATCGCGAACGTGATGCGCAAGGTCGCCCGGACCGTCGCCGAGGGCCGCAAGGCACGAACCGTCGTCGACCGGAAGAAGCTCATCCAATACCTCGGGCCGCCCCGGTTCGAGTACGGGGAGCTCGAGGCCGAGGACCAGACGGGCGCCGCCACGGGCCTCGTCGTGACCGAGGTCGGCGGCGACATCGTGGCCGTCGAGGTCACGAAGATGGAGGGCAAGGAGGACTTCATCCTCACCGGCCAGCTCGGCGAGGTCATGCGGGAGTCCGCACGAGCCGGGCTGTCCTGGACCCGCGCCCACGCCACCGAGCTGGGCATTCCGCGCGAGACGTTCGAGAAGAACACGCTCCATATCCACGTCCCGGCCGGTGCCATTCCGAAGGATGGACCGTCGGCCGGCGTAACGATGGCGACGGCCATTGTCTCGGCCCTGACGGGCATCCCCGTCCGCAAGGACGTTGCCATGACCGGCGAGATCACCCTCCGGGGGCGCGTGCTCCCGATCGGTGGGCTCAAGAGCAAGATCCTCGCCGCGCACCTGTCCGGCGCGCGCCTGGTGATCCTGCCCAGGAAGAACGAGAAGGACCTGCGGGATATCCCCGAGGAGATCCGCAAGTCGATCAAGCTCGTCCTGGCCGACTCCATGGACCAGGTGCTCGAAGCGGCGCTCCGGCGCCGCCCGAAGGCCCTGGCGGCGCCGGCCGGCTCCACCCCTGGCTCCGGCGGCCATCGTGGGACGGGATCCGTGCCGCGACCGGCCTTCCCGCCGGATCAGCCGGCGGTCGTCGTCTGAGGATCGTGCATGGTCATGGCCATCTGGGCGGGCACTCCCCGGGTTGCCACCGGCGCACCAGCGCTCACGCAGGCTCGCGAGCGCTCGCGCCGGTGCTTCGCCGCGTCCCGGGCTAGCCTCGCCGGAACGGCGACGACCGGCATCGCGATGGCCGCCTGATGGACGTCCGGGACTACTACCAGACGCTGGGCGTTCCGAGGACGGCCTCGGCCGCCGAGATCAAGAAGGCGTTCCGCAAGCTGGCCCGGGAAAACCATCCGGACAAGAAGCCGGGTGACCGGGCTGCCGAGCAACGCTTCAAGGACGTCAACGAGGCCAACGAGGTCCTGTCCGATCCCGACAAGCGGACGAAGTACGACCGGTTCGGCAAGGACTGGGAGGCCTACGAGCGGGCCGCCAAGGCGAATCCCGGCGGCAGCCGCGGATCGAGTGCGGGCGCCGATCCTTTCGGGCCCGGTGGTCCGTTTGCCGGTTACGCCGGGTTCGGTGGATCCGGCGGCGGGAACGTGCGCTAC
>SCTE01000143.1 GCA_004298915.1 Chloroflexota bacterium
GGCCGGCACCGGGACTCGTGCTCCCGACCGAGCTCTGGCTGCAGGTCCGGATCCCCCAGGGGACCGCGCTCGATGATGTCGCCGCGCATCTCGATGATCGAGCGACGGGCCACTACACCGCCACCCTCCGATTCCCGACGCCGGGCGATTACGTCGTCCAGGTCGCGACCGTCAGGAACGGCGGTCGCGACGATCTCTTCTCGACTGGCATCCGGCGGATCACCGCCGAGGACGACGCGGCTGCCTCCCCGGCGCCCAGCTTGTCGCCTGGCGCGCAGGACGACCGCCGGGACCAGTTGCCCGGCTGGGTCGGGCCGGCCCTGGCGATCAGTGGCCTCGTCGCGGTGGTGCTGTTGGTCTTCGGACGGCGTCGCGGACCCGACACCGAACGGCGCTGAGCCCGTCCCGGGCGCCGGATCAACCCTCGAGCGCCGGCTCAGCCTCCGACGTGGATCAGCGTCTCACCACCGAACGCCATGCCCGCGCCGACCTGGTACCGATCGGCCATCTCGTTCCACGCCGCGAAGCGCGGGTCGTTGTCATGGAGGTGGTGGCCCTCGCCGGTCGCGAACTCGACCGCGATCAGGTACTGCACGGCGTCGCCGCGAGGGACCGATGAGATGTCCATCCTCGCGATCGAGGCCCGGGTCAGGATCCCGCGCGCCCGATAGTCCTCCCAGATCGGCACCTCGTGCTCCCGAAAGCCAGCCTCGAACGCCTCGACCTGGTCCGGCTTCACGCTGAGAACGACGGCAATGGTCTCCATCGATCGATCCCTCCGGCTGTGCGGAAGGGGATCGTACGACCGACGCCACGGGATCGGAAGGCGAAGCCTCAGGGCGTGTCGGGGGTCGGCGTGCCTCGGAGCTCGGTCAGCGACCGGACGCGACCGAGCAGGTCTGCCGGCCCGGCCGATGTGCACCCGACGCAGTTATCGGCAGAAACCCATGGGTTGATCAGCCAGAAGCCGTGCACCGACCCGGCTCCAGGGGTTTCCGGCAGCGCGGCAGATGGGACGCGGACCCACGTTGGCTGAGGTTCAACCCCAGGCCACGATGTGTCTTCCGGTGCGAGCCACGCGATGCCCTGACCGCATGGCTGGGTGAAATCCGGTTGCGAGGGTGGCGGGGACAGGACGACCACGCAACTCCGAATGTCGGGCGACGCCACGAGCCAAGCATCCACGAGGAAGAGTGGATGATCCGATGACCCATCTGCCCGGGTCTCTGGCAGCAGCGGGGCCAGGCCTGGGAGCGTCCAGGCGAGGCCATCCCCGGACGGTCGAACCGGTCCGATCAGGTCGAGCCCGGGAACGTCCGTCTTGACCCGGTAGGCGATCGGGCCCTTGGGTGCCGAGGGCGTCGGTCCGGCAACTCGGTCGTCCCAGACGAGGATCGGTTTGGCCCGTGCCGGGACCGCGATCGAGTATCGCGGGCAGCTGTAATCGGTTCCGCATCCCAAAGGCAACTGATCTAGTGACACCTCGGCGATGACGATGGGCCCCGCTCGGTCGAACCACGGGTCGTCGATGTAGGCAGCCAGTTCGCCGGCAGTCAGTGCACGTTCGATCGGGTAGACCCCCGGCGTCGTCGACGACGGGTCTGGTTGTGCAGGCGCTTGGATCGGATCAACCCGGCCGATCAGGGTCGCCGCACCCCCCGGAGGGCACAGGAAGCAGCCCGACGGCAAACCGACCGGCCTGATCAGCCAGAACCCGTGCGGACTGCCGACTGCACCCATGTTGTTCGGGAGTCGCAATCCGAACGTCGGCTTGTGGCCGTGCTGGATTGGTCCGATCGAGTAGCCCTCGGGAAGCAGCCACGAGGCCTGTCCACAGCCGAACGGGTCGAGGCCCCCGGACTGGCGCGGAGTCGCGAGGGGACAATAGGGCGACCCATTCAATGAGCCAAGCCATCCGTCCGCGAGAACGAGGCGCCCATGAGACACCAGCTCGTTGCTGGTCGCGAGGGCATCGGTCAACCGGGGCATCGTCCAGGCGAATCGATCCGGTCCGGGGTCCACCGACCCGACGAATTCGAGCTCAGGACCGCTGGCGACGCGAAACGCGTAGGTGGCGCGACCCTGCGGGCGATTCGTGCCGATGACGTGAAGTGAGGCCACCCGGGCCGGGGTCCGTACGAAGTACAGGCCGCACGCGCTGGCGCCGGGTACACAACTGGTGCCAAGGACGTGGATCTCGACATCGGCGATCAACAGGGTGCCGACCTGGGCCTGTGGCTGGTCGAGGACCGCGGCGAACAGCTCATCCGTCGTCAAGGCCCGATTGGCCGGGTAGCCCGCAAGGTCGCCGGCGGTCGCTCGCGGGGACGCGTCGGGGCTCACGCCCAGGGATGCGTCGGCACTCGTGCCGGGGCTCGGCCAGAGGCGCGGCGGAACCACGATCGCCGCACCAAGCATTGCCACCGCCACGGCCGCAGCGATCCCGATCCCGACGAACCGCGAGTCGAGTCGGCGCCATCGCGAGATCTGGCGACGTCGTGTCGCACCGGCGAGCACCGCCTCGGTCAGGGCGCTGACATCGAGGTTGCCCGCATCGGCCCTTCGTTCCAGGTGCTCGCGGAGCGATCGATCGTCCAGGGTCATCGGATACCCTCCCGTTCGAGGGCGTGCTGGAGCGCGGCGCGCGCCGTGTGAAGTCGCGACTTGACGGTGCCCGACGGGACCCCGAGTCGGGCAGCAATCTCCGCGATCGCCAGTTCCTCGCGGTGATGGAGGACGAGGATCGCCCGCTGCTCGATCGACAGCCGCTCAAACGCCCGATCAAACGCGTCGGCTGTCACGGCCTGTGAGTCGAAGGTCGAGGCGATCGGATCTCGCGGGTCCTCGGGACCCCCGGGGACGACCGCCGCGAGCGGCAGCACGGCGTGTGTCCGCCGCCGTCGCATCGCCATTCGGCAGGCGTTGACGGTGATCCGACCCAGCCAGGCATCGAATCGATCGATTTCCCTGAGCGTCGGCAACTGGCGCCAGGCACCGATCAGCGCCTCCTGCGTCGCATCGTCCGCGTCGGCGTCGTTGCCGAGAATGGCCCGGGCGGTTCGGTACACGGTCTCCACCTTGCGGCGCACGATCGCCTCGTACGCCGTCCGATCGCCCCGGCGGGCCCGTTCGATGAGCTCGCGCTCCAACCGACCCTCCGTCATCGCAAACCTGGGCGCTCACCCTATTCGATGCACGGACCAGCGTCGAGGTTCACGCGAATCCCTCGACGACCCGCGGCCGCGGCAGGCAATCAGTCGTCGCGGCTCCGCGCCGGTATCGTCGCGGGATGCGGATCTCGGTCGAGGTTGCCCGGCGCTACCTGCTCGGCCGGCAGGGGCTGTGGCCCGGTCGGCGCTGGCGGGCACCCGGCGGCACGGAACGGGCGATGCGGACGATGGAGCACGTCCAGCTCGACCCGCTCGCGATCATCGCCCGTGCCCAGGACCTCGCGCTGGCAAGCCGGGTCATCGGGTATCGGCCGGATGACTGGATGACCCTCGCCTACGACCGCCGCCGGTTCTTCGAATGGGGTGGCTGGCTGGCCCTCCGGCCGATCGATGAGTTGCCGTACTACCGCGTGCTGATGCGGCGCGAACGCGAGGGCTGGTGGCCGCAGTGGGCCGCGGCGGGCCACGGCCCGGCCATCGAGGAGATGCGCCAGGTCCTTCGGAAACGACGGGAGGTCTCGAATCGAGACTTCGCGATTGCCGACCGGACGAGGGTGGACAGCTATCGCGGCCGCAAGGACAGCTCCGTGGCCCTCCACTACCTGTGGCGGACCGGCGAGGCCATGGTCACCCGCCGCGAGCGGTTCGAGCGCGTCTACGCCCGAGCCGAGATTGTCGCGCCGACCCGGTTGCTCGTCGAGGTCTCCGAGGTCGAAACCGACGAGCACCTGTTGCTGAAGTCGGTGGCGGCCGCCGGCATCACCAAGCTCAATGGCGCCAACGGGACCCTGCTTCGCCCGTTCTCGCCTCGCGATGCCGCGGCCTGGAAGCGACAGCGCGTCGAGGAGGGCGTCCTCATCGACGTCGACATCGAAGGGGTGAGGATGAGCGGCCTCGTCGCGCTGGCGTCGGATCGACTGATCCTGGACACGCTGGCGGCGGGTCGGACGCCTCGGCCCTGGAAGCCGCTCGAGGCCTCGACCACCGACGAGGTCACCTTCCTGTCACCGCTCGACCCGGTCATCCACGACCGCGAGCGGACGCGCCAGGT
>SCTE01000144.1 GCA_004298915.1 Chloroflexota bacterium
TGCCCGCCTTCTTCAGCTGAACGGTCTCGCCGACGATGTCGACGACGTTCAGCCGGCTCTTGACTTCGGCTGCGATTCCGCCTGCCAACCGACCTCCTGGTTGATCGTCCTCTGCACGGATCTGTACGCGTTTCGTGCGGGGAAGGTTCTCCGAGCTACCCACTCGACGGCGTTGTCCCGGACATGACTGCGGGCCTGTCAAGTGCTGACAGGCCGTTGCTCGTCATTCTACACCCTTGTCAACCCCTTGACAGTCAAGTTGTCAATACCCGGTGGGAGTATCCCGGGAAGGTCCCGATCATCGCTCCCGGAGCGCCGCTACGACGCTCAGCCGGGAGAGGCCGCGATCGGCGAGCGCCAACGCCCCGACGAGTGACACTCCCACGATCGCCGTCATGGCGCCGATCAACACGAGCGGAATCGCCGGGCTATCGGCTGGAGGATCGAAGATCCCGGCGAGGATCTGGAGGAGCGCCAGTCCAACCAAACCACCGGCAATGAGGCCCTGGCTGACGCCGGCGGCGCCGATGAAGAGCGCCTCCCCGATCATCGAGGCGCGGACCTGGCGGGGCTCGGCCCCGATCGCGATCAGCGTTGCGAACTCACGTCGGCGTTCGGCGAGGCCGGCGAGCAGGAACAGGGCAACACCGACACCTGCGATGAGCACCGCGAAACCGACATCCAGCAGCACGAGGCTCGACAGGTCGACCGACGTGATGCTGTTCGCGAGGCGTGCCGACGTCGTGCCGAGGTCCGCGACCTGCCAGCCGGATCCCAGCCGCCGAGCCAGGTTGGCCGATGCCGTGCCCACGTCTCCGTCGGCCCGTGCAAGAACGAACGAGATCCGGTCGTTGCCGGTCTGGGCAACGACGTACGCCTGATTCGCGACAAGGAACGCGTCCTTCGGCGCGGTTGGGAACTCGAGCGCGATCCCGGCCATCGTGAAATCGATGGTCTTCAGGGTTCCACTCGCGTCGGGCACGCGGATGCGAATGCGATCCCCGGCGACGATGCTGTAGTCCTTGGCCGTCTCGGCTGAGACGAGGATCGCGTCCGGTCGAGATTGCAGGGCCGCCATGGCTGCCTTCGCGGTCGACTTGACAAAGAATGAATCGGACAGTGGCGCAACGGACGCCAGCGTTGAAGCATCGATGGCCAGCAGGTCCTGCGCCTCCGGCCCGACGTATACGACCCGATCCACGAACGGGGTGACGCCGGCGATCCCGGCCCCGGCCAGATTGCTGGCAGCGGACGCGGGCGTGGCCGCCAGCGGCGTTGCCTTGAGATCCGCGCCGAGCGTCAGCTGGGCATCGACGACCTGTTGCTGTCGGTAGGTGGCATCGAACACCAGTACGCTCGTCGCAAAGCCCACGGCAAGGGCAAGGACGACGATCGCCCGCGATGCGGCGGCCGCGCGAGCGGTCACTGACCGACCGGCGAGTTCGCCGCCCGGGCCCAGGATCCGGCCCAGCACCTGGGACAGCCGGCCCGTCCGCTTCAACCCGGCGGTCACGACCCGCAGCAAGACCGCCGTTCCACCGATCCAGAAGAACAGCGGGGCCACGAACGAGGTCAGCGCGAGGGTCACCGTCGGATTGCCCTCCGCGTTGAGGACAGGGTGGATCCCGGAGCCGCCGGCGACGACGTAGACGACCGCCCCGACGATGAGCGTGAGGATGTCGAGGTACAGGCGCTGCCACAGCGGCGCACGCCCGCGCTGGAGCTCCTGGCGACCGGCCGCGATCTCCTCGGCGAGTTGTGCCCGCAGCGGCAGGATCGCGGCCAGGCTCGCGAGGACCGTGGTCAGCGCGATGGCGATGGCCCCGCCACGCAGCACGGCACCGGGTGCGCCCGCCGAGATGAGGTCGGCGCCGAACAGCGCGAAACCGATCCCGACCCCGATGGCGACGCCGAGAACAGAACCGATCAGCGCGGTCACGATCGTCGCGCCCATGAAGACCGGCCCGAGTTGGCGTCGAGTGGCACCCCGGGCGCGCAACAGCGCGGCGTGGCGCCGGGTGGCATCAGCGGTCGCGTCCGCCGCCAGTCGCGATAGGGCGAGCGCGAGCAGGATGCCCGGGAGTGCCAGGAAGATGAACAGGATCTGGCCCCAGGCGAGGTCCTTGGCGAGCGGCTCGAGCGAAGCAGCGGCATCGTCGACCCAGGTGATGGTCCCGGCGCCCTGGCGCTCGACACGGCGACGGACGGTATCGAGCCATGCCTGGGCTGCGACCGGATCACCCGGCAGCTGCGCATGATCGATCTGAACGTGGAGTTCTCGCCGCACGGCTGGGTCCGGCGCGAAGACGGGCGTGTTGACGCCGGACGGCGTTCCACCCGCGGTCGCCGGGTCCGCAGCGACCGCGCCGGCCGGGATCTTCGACAGGACGAGACGCTCGAGATCGGTCAGGCTCATGACAGCCACGTTGACCGGCGGATTGGCGCCGACCGCCCGATGGGCGGCATCGATCGGGCCGAGGATCAGGTCCGCGCCGACGATCGACACGATGCCCGATACCGGCAGGGATACGGAGCCGCCACCAGGGAGCTGGAACGCGACCGTGTCGCCGGGTACCGCGCCGAGGTTCGAGGCCAGGTCCCGGCTGATCGCGATTCCACCCGGCGTCACCGAGCCCGACGAGAGCCCGAACAGCCCGGTCGCCGACGTGAACGACGGATCGAGCCCCAGCACGACCCCGACGCTCGTCTGCGTCGCCGTCCCGGCCTTGTTCGTGGAGGCCGAGTTGAAGTGGGCAAGATCAAACGCCGTGACGTTCCGGACCGCCGGGTCGGCTGTCAGGATCGCGCGGGCGGGGGCGGCATCGGCCCCTTGCCCGAGCACGACCTGGGCGTCGACCGGAAGGTCGGCCAGGGCCCGCCGGGTGACCGTGCTGCTCGATGCCGCACCGAACAACAGGACGCTCGTGATCAGGGTCGACGCGATCGTCACGCCGACGAGCGCGGCAAGCGATCGCCGGGGCTCGCGCAGGACGAGGCGAATGGCGTGGCGAGGCAGATTCATGCTGGGACTCCAAGGGTCAGGCGCCCGTCGCGCATCAGGTAGTGGCGATCCGCCCGAGCGGCACTCGCCGGGTCGTGGGTGACGAGGACCAGGCTCGCGCCCCGCCGCCGAACGGCGTCGGTCAGCAGCACCAGCACATCGCCGGCGTTCTCCTCATCGAGACTTCCGGTCGGCTCATCGGCGAGGATCAGGGCCGGCTCGTTGATCAGGGCCCGTGCCACGCCGACACGTTGACGCTCGCCCCCCGAGAGCTCGTCGATCCGGGCGCCGTACGCGGCGCCAAGCCCGACCTCCTCGAGGCCAAGCCGCGCCCGGAACTCCCGATCCCGTGGGGAAACGGCGGCGAGCGCCAGCGGAAGCGCGACGTTTTCGCCGGCGGTGAGGCTGGCAAGCAGCCCGAACGATTGGAAGACGATCCCGATTCGGCCCTGTCGGAGCCGCGCGCGTTCGGTCCGGCTCAACCGCGAGAGCTCGAGGCCCATGACTTCGAGCGTGCCCGCGTCGGGAACTTCGAGACCGGCGAGCAACCCGAGGAGAGTGGTCTTGCCGGACCCCGATGGTCCCTCGATTGCGACCACCGTTCCGGCCTCGACCGTGAGGTCGACGTCGGCGACGGCGACGACCGGATCGAGTCCGGGCTGAGCGTATCGCCGGGTCAATCCGCGGCCGGTGATCACGTTCATCGGATCCGCCGATCGGCGACGACGCGCCCATCGCGAAGCTCAATGATCCGATCAGCCCGCGCGGCTACGTGTGGATCGTGGGTCGCCATGAGGAGCGTCATGCCGTCCTGGCGGTGCACCTCGACGAGGAGGTCGAGTAACCGCCCTGCCGTCGTCGAATCGAGTTCCCCTGTCACCTCGTCGGCAAGCACGATGGGAGGCCGAGTCGCGAGGATCGCGGCGAGCGCCCCTCGCTGCTGCTCACCGCCGGACAGCTGGCTCGGCCGGTGCCGTTCTCGGCCCGCCAGGCCAACGCGCTGGAGGATGGCGCGCGTGCCCACCCGATCGATCGGTCGTCCCGCCAACTCGGCGGACAGCTGGACGTTCTCCTCGAGATCGAGGAACGGAATCAGGTTGCCGCTCTGGAACACGATCCCGACGTGGGCCCCGCGGAGTCGTCCGCGCTCGTCCTCGTCAGCACGAGAAAGGTCGATCCCGTCGACGATCACGCGGCCCGCGGTCGGTCGGTCCGATCCGGCCAGGAGCTGCAACAGCGTGGACTTGCCGGACCCGGACCGGCCCATGAGCGCGACGAACTCGCCTCGGGCCACCTCGAGGTCGATCCCTCGCAGCGCGATGGTTTCGATATCGACTTCGCGGTAGACGCGCATGACATCCGCGAGCTGGATCGCGGTGGCCGGAGACCCGACGATTGCGAGCGATGCGGCCCGATCGGCTACGACCATGAGAAGCTCGTGATCATCTGGCGGAAGGCATCGACGTTGTCGACGCCATCCGGGGTCGCGAGACTCACGATCGCGAGGCCATAGGTCCCCGGCACGTAATAGCGATCCGCCGTCTGGGGCACCTGCTTCCCGGTCACCGAGTCCGCGGGGGACAGCTGGTGATAGGACAGGTGCACGTACGTCGAGCTGCCGATCTTGACCGAGTCCTGCTTGATCAGCACGAACCCGGGTTGGGCCTTGAGTGCCGGAAGATCCGTGCCTGACACGTAGCCCGCAACGTCCTTCTGGGGCGCCACGATGGCGACCGATTCACTGCTGTCCTTGTCCCTGATCACGACCCCGTCGGCCCGCGTCGTGACCTGCCAGCCCTCGACGTACTGGATGGAGAAGACCGGCCCGGCCCCGTGATAGGTGAGGAAGACGGCGTTGTCGGGCACGTCCCCGCTCGTCGTGCCGCCCGGCGGCTCGGTGGCCGTACTGTCAGTTGCGCTCGGCGCCGCGGTTTCGACGGCGCCGGCGCTCGAGGAGGCGGACGGCGCCGTCGCGGACGGCGCGGCGGACGTCGTTGGAGCCACCGTTCCGCCCCTGCCACACGCAGCCAGCAGGACCACGGTGGCGGGAATGAGGAGCAGCCGCTCAAGGCCGCGTTTCGAAATGGCAGTCACTGGTGAGGAACCTCGCTCTTGGAATCGGCGCCTTGGCCGATCGATCAGTACGAGGTATCGCTGACGGAGATGAACCTCACCTGAACCGGG
>SCTE01000145.1 GCA_004298915.1 Chloroflexota bacterium
CCGGCCCAGACGTATCCGATCGCGGTCCGCGTCGAGGCCTACGACCGGACCGGCCTGCTGAGTGACATCACCCAGGTCGTGGCCGAGAACAAGGTCAACATCCTCGCGGCGTCGGTCGCGGTCGGTCCGGACCACGTCGCGGTTGTGCGGGCCACCCTCCAGGTCGCCTCGGTCAGCCAGCTCGCCCGGGTCATGGGCCGGATCGAGCAGCTCAAGGATGTCCTGAGCGTCTCGCGCGACGTGGGTTAGGCGCGCTCGCGCGCCGTGGGCTGAGCGCGCCGTGCAACGTCGGCCAGGAAGGTTCATGGCCCTCGCCGCCATCGGCGAGCGTCGATCGAGGCCGGGATGAGGCTCCGCGGACCCGGCTAGACTGGCGTCGATGCCCACCTTTCGCGCCCCTCGGGGCACGCGTGACCTGTTGCCGGAGGACGCGGCGCGATTCCTGGACTTCGCGCGCGTTGCCCGGGACCTGACCGACCGCTACGGCTACCGGCCGATCGAGACGCCGGTCTTCGAGCAGGCCGCGGTCTTCGAACGGGGAATCGGCGAGGTCACCGATGTCGTAGAGAAGGAACTCTTCCGGATCGCGCCGCGGACCGACGAGGCCGAGGCCTGGGCCCTGCGGCCGGAACCGACCGCCGGCATCGCGCGGGCCTACGTCCAGCACGGAATGAAGACCTGGCCCCAGCCGGTGCGGCTGACGACGATCGGACCGATGTTCCGGTACGACCGCCCACAGGCCGGGCGGTATCGCCAGTTCTGGCAGTTCGATGTCGAGGCGATCGGCGACCCCGGACCGGCGATCGATGCCGAGATCATCGAACTCGGCACCAGGTTCTACGCCGAGGCGGGGGTGGCGGGCGTCGAGGTCCTCGTGAACTCCATCGGGGATGCGGCCTGCCGCCCGAGGTACCTGCAGGCGCTCGGTCGCTACTACGCCGGGGTCGGCGAGGCGCTCCCGGCCGCGGAACGGGAGCGGCTCGGTCGGAACGCGCTCCGCCTGCTCGATTCCAAGGACCCGGCAATGGTGCCGATCAACGCGGCGGCACCCCGGATCACCGACCACCTGTGCGATGCCTGCTCGGAGCACTTTGCCGCCGTGCGCGCCCACCTCGAGGCCCTGGGCGTCCCGCACCGCGTGGAGGCGAGCCTCGTTCGCGGCCTCGACTACTACACCCGCACGGCGTTCGAGTTCTACGTCGCCGGACGGTCGGGCCAGCAACAGGCCCTCGGTGGCGGTGGTCGGTACGACGGCCTCATCGAACTCATGGGCGGGCAACCGACGCCGGGAATCGGGTTCGGCCTGGGCCTCGATCGCGTGGCCCTCGTCCTCGACGAGCAGGGTTCCGAGGCGAGCGGGGCGGGGGCCCGCGCGGTCGATGCCGCACGACGGCCTGATGCCGTGGTGGTCTCGGCGGATCCGGCCGATACCGTCGGCCGCCTCCAGGTCGCGACGCAGCTTCGGGCGAGCGGCCTGGCAGCACGGGCCGATCTCGGGGCCCGGAAGCTGGGACGGCAGATGGAGGCCGCCGCCCGTGACGGCGCCCATTTCGCCGTGATCCTCGGCGTCGAGCAGGCCGATGGCCAGGTCCAGCTCCGCGACCTGAAGGCCGGGACCCAGCGACTCGTTGCCCTGGCCGACCTTGGCCGCGAGGTCGGGCGGGCCGTCAAGCAGCACCGGCACGGTGACGCCGGCTGAGCCCTGCGCTCCCATCCACGGCGCCCGATACCATGAGCCGGCCATGACCGACGCTTCTGCCAGCCTCGCCACCTCGTACCGCACGCATACCTGCGGAGCCCTGCGCGCCACCGACGTCGGTGGCGACGTACGACTGGCAGGTTGGGTCCATCGGCGTCGGGACCACGGCCAGCTGATCTTCCTCGACCTTCGCGATCGCCACGGGATCACCCAGGTCGTCATCGACGCGGCCGATGCGCCCGACGCGCACGCGGTCGCCTCGGCGGCACGCTCGGAGTACGTGGTCATGGTCGGTGGCACTGTTGCGGCACGCCTTCCGGGGACCGAGAACGCGAAGCTCCCGACCGGCGCGATCGAGGTCCAGGCGACGGCCTTCACGATCCTCAACGAGGCGAAGACGCCGCCGTTCTACATCAACGACCCGGACGCGCCGGTCGACGAGTCGCTGCGTCTGAAGTTCCGCTATCTGGATATCCGCCGCGATCCGATGCAGCAGCGGCTGCTCCTGCGCAGCCGCCTGGTGCAGTCGATTCGGGAGGTCCACCACGCCAACGGGTTCGTGGAGGTCGAGACCCCGAACCTGATCAAGTCCACTCCCGAGGGCGCCCGCGACTTCATCGTCCCGTCGCGGCTCCAGCCGGGCAGCGTCTACGCGCTGCCCCAGAGCCCGCAGCAGCTCAAGCAGCTGCTCATGGTCGCCGGGGTCGATCGCTACTTCCAGATCGCGCGCTGCTTCCGGGACGAGGACCTGCGCGGGGATCGCCAGCCGGAGTTCACCCAGCTCGACCTCGAGATGAGCTTCGTGGACGAGGCCGCGGTCATGGACTTCGTCGAGGCGATGACGATCGAGGTCACGAAGGCGGTCGTGCCGGACCGCCCGATCCAGGCGGTGCCGTTCCCGCGGTTCACGTACGACGAGGCCATCGAGCGCTACGGCTCGGACAAGCCGGACCTGCGGTTCGGGCTGGAGCTGGTGGACCTCGCCCCGGACCTCCGCAATGCGGACGGCGCTCCGTCGTCCGGTTTCCGGGTCTTCGACGAGGCGATTGCCGCCGGGAACCGGGTCAAGGCGATCGCGGTCCCCGGGCTCGCGGACGCGCCCCGGAGCCGGATCGACGAGCTGACCGAGACCGCGCGACGCTTTGGCGCAAAGGGCCTCGCCTACCTGGCGGTCGAGCCCGAAGGCACCATCAAGAGCCCCATCCTCAAGTTCCTCGGCGAGGACCTGGCGGAGCGGCTGGCCGCGCGCGCCGGCGCGAACCCGGGGGACCTCGTCCTGATCGTGGCCGACACGACGGACGTTGCCAACGACGTCCTCGGGCGGTTGCGCGCCGACCTGGGTGTCCGCCTCGGCCTCGCGGATCCGAACGTGCTGGCGTACTGCTGGGTCCATCGGTTCCCGATGTACAAGTGGGACGAAGAAGGTGCCCGCTGGGACGCGACGCACAACCCGTTTTCCGGCGTGGTGCCCGAGGACGAGGTGCTCCTGACGACCGTGTCCGGCGACCCAACGCGGCCGTCGCGCGACGACCCGGCAGGACGCGCCCGGGCGATGCAGTACGACATCGCGCTGAATGGCTGGGAGCTCGGCGGGGGATCCGTTCGCATCTGGCGCCGCGACCTGCTGGAGCAGAGCTTCGCGCTCCAGGGCTACAGCGAGGGGCGGATGCGGAACATGTTCGGGGCGATCCTCGACGCCTTCGAGTACGGGGCGCCGCCCCACGGTGGCATCGCCCTCGGGATCGACCGCTGGGCAGCGCTGCTCGCGTACCAGACCAACATCCGCGAGGTCATGGCCTTCCCGAAGACCCAGTCCGGCAACGACCCGATGCTCGATGCCCCATCGGAGCCTGATCCGACGCAATACGCCGAGCTCGGGCTGAAGTTCGTCGGGCTTCCCGGCAAGCCTTCCTGACGCCTCAGCCCTGAGCGTGTCCGCCCTGTACGACGCGATCGCGGCGCGGCCGCGGCTGGCCGCGCTGCTCGGTGCGTTCTGCATCGCGTTCTCGGGGATCTTCTACCGATATTCCGAGGTGTCGCCCTCGACGGTCACGTTCTTTCGATGTCTGTACGGGCTGCCGATCCTCATCCTCGTCGGGATGCTGGAGCGGCGACGGCATGGCCCGATGGAGCGCCGGACGATCTACCTCGCGATCATCGCCGGCGTCTTCTTCGCCGGGGACCTTCTGACCTGGCACCACGCTGTCGACTACGTCGGCGCGGGCCTCGCGACGGTCCTCGGCAACATGCAGGTTCTCGTCGTCGGGTTCGTGGCCTGGGCAATCCTCGGGGAGCGGCCGCCCAAGCCGGTGATCGCCGCCACGCCGATCGTCCTGCTCGGCGCCGTCCTCATCTCGGGCGTGATCGGCAAGGGCGCCTACGGCGCGAACCCGCCGCTCGGCGTGGCGATCGGGACGGCCACCGCGCTCTTCTATGCCGGCTACCTGCTCATCATCCGGCGCGGCACCAACGACGTCCGCCGTCCCGCGGGCCCCGTGGCGATCGCCACAGCGTCGACCATGGCCGTCGCGCTGATCGAGGGACTCATCGTCGGCGACCTGAACCTCGTGCCGTCGTGGCCAAGCCACTTCTGGCTGATCCTCGTCGGCCTGACCTCGCAGTCGATCGGCTACCTGCTGATCTCGATGTCGCTGCCGCGCCTGCCCGCTGCCCTGGTCTCGATCATCCTCCTCGCCCAGCCGGTCGCCACCGTGCTCCTGGCGCGGGTCCTGCTCGCCGAGATCCCGTCGATCTTCCAGGCGGGCGGGGTCCTCCTGATCGTCGGGGGGATTGCCCTGGCCACGATCCCGGTCGGGCGAATCCGCGATCGGGCTCGTGGCGCTCGCGCGCCGGCCGGCTGAGCTCGGCCCCAGGGACCGGGTCAGGCGGCCCCGGGGTCGTCCACGCGCGCCGGTCCCTCGAGGGGCGCGTCATCGGCGAGTTCGGCGGTGGCCGCGCCCCAGTCGTGCGAGCCGGATGGCTCGGCGGGACCCTCGTAGGCCGGGAGCTCGCTGCGCGGCGTGTCACCGTCGATGGTCGTGCCCGGGTCACCGAGGTCGATCGTCCGCGCCGGAACGGACCCGGATCCAGCGAGCATCTCGATCAGCTGGTCCGGCGTCGCCGTCGCCGGCAATCCGCGCAGTGCCTCGAGCGCGGTCAACGGCACGAGGGCGGGCCACCCGACCCGTCCATCGAAGCTCGGTCGGATCAGCGCGGTCGGGTCCGGGCCATGGCCTTCGACCATCGAGGTGATCGTCTCGGGCCCCACCCACGCCATCCGGGCCGGCCAGAAGAGCACGCCCGTGGTTCCACTGACCTCGCCGGTCGCCACCTCGATCCCCCGGACGAACTGGGCGACACGGCCCTGGTCCATCGGTGCGGGCGCCGCGAGCGTGACCGGTGCTCCGGCGAGCGCGGCGGCCATCGTGCCGTCGGGATCCGGGGCGATGACGACGATCGGGAGCGCGCCGCCGGACCACGCGGAATCGACGATCCGCCGGACGCGTGGCACGCCCTCGGCGTCGGCCAGGGCGACTTCCGGGGTGATGGCCAGGATCACGGCGGCAACGGTCATGGGACGGTGATCCTAGCAGTGCCCGACGCCCGCAGCGATCGGCGCGGACCGCCGTTCGACGAGGGTGTGCGACAATCCGCCGGCCCATGACCGATCCGATCCGCTCCACGCTGCCCCGGGCCGTCGACGACGATTCGTCGATCCCCGCGACCGATCACTCGGTCTCGCGGGACGACCTGCGCGACGTGGCCATCGTGGCCCATGTCGATCACGGCAAGACCACGCTCGTGGACGCGATGCTCCGCCAGACGGGCACGTTCCGGGCCAATGAGGCCGTGGTGGACCGGGTCCTCGATTCGGGCGACCTGGAACGAGAGAAGGGCATCACGATCCTGGCCAAGCAGACGACCGTGGACCACGACGGCGTTCGCCTGAACATCGTGGACACCCCCGGCCACGCCGACTTCGGCGGCGAGGTCGAACGCTCGCTGCTCATGGTGGACAGCGTCCTGCTGCTCGTGGACGCGGCCGAGGGCCCCTTGCCCCAGACCCGCTACGTCCTCCAGAAGGCGATGGCGCGACGCCTTCCGGTCGTCGTGGCGCTCAACAAGATCGATCGCGCCGATGCCCGGCCGGCCGAGGTCCTCGATGCGGTCTATGAGCTGTTCATCGATCTCGGGGCCGACGACGACCAGATCGACTTCCCGGTGGTCTACACGAACGCCAAGCTCGGGACGGCAACGCTCGACCTGGCGGTCCCGGGCACGGACCTCAAGCCGCTCCTCGACCTGCTCGTCCGCGTCACGCCCCCGCCGCGCCACACGCCGAACCACCCGCTTCAGCTCCTGGTCACGAACCTGAGCGCCAACGAGTACGTGGGGCGGATGGCGGTCGGGCGCATCCGGAACGGGACGATTCGCGTCGGCCAGCGGATCTCCGTCGTCCGCGAGGAGGCCGAGGACGCCTCCGGCAGCATCGAGCCCGGCCGGACGGTGACGATGTCGGGAACGGTCACGAGCCTCCAGACCGCGCACGGGATCGATCGGGTGGACATTCCCGAGGCGGGGCCCGGCGAGATCGTGTCGGTCGCCGGGCTGCCGGATGTCACGATCGGGGACACGATCACCGACCCCGCCGATCCGCGGCCCCTCCCGCGCCTCGATGTCGACGCCCCGACCCTGCGAATGACGTTCGGCGTCAACACGTCGCCGATGGCGGGGCGCGAGGGCAAGTTCGTCACGTCGCGCCAGATCAAGGCCCGCCTCGACAAGGAGACCCTGGGCAATGTCTCGATCGAGGTGTACCCGACCGAATCGGGCGACACGTTCGAGGTCCGCGGCCGCGGCGAGCTCCAGCTGGCCGTCCTCATCGAGCAGATGCGGCGCGAAGGGTACGAACTCACCGCCTCACGGCCCGAGGTGATCCTGCGCGAGGTCGACGGCGAGATCCAGGAGCCGTACGAGCGCGTCACCATCGACATCCAGCCCGAGTACATCGGCGAGGTCCAGACCGCGCTCGCGGCGCGCAAGGGTCGCCTCGAACAGATGACCACCGACGCCGACAGCCGCGTCCGCCTCGAGTACGTCCTCCCGACCCGCGGGCTGATCGGCTATCGCGGGCAGCTCCTGACCGATACGCGAGGCACGGCGCTCTTGCACCAGCTGGGCGAGGGCTATGGCCCATGGGCCGGCGAGGTGACCCATCGCACCGCCGGCGTGCTGGTGAGCGATCGAAGCGGGACCTCGAACGCCTACGGGCTGTTCAACCTCCAGGAGCGGTCGGCGCTCCTGATCGGCGCCGGGGTCGAGGTCTACGAGGGCATGATCGTCGGCGAGAACGCACGCTCGGGCGACCTCGATGTCAACCCGACGAAGGAGAAGAAGCTCACCAACATCCGGACGCACTCCCACGACGAGTCCCTCCGGCTGACGCCGCCGCGGCCCCTGACGCTCGAGACGGCGCTCGAATTCATCGCCGCCGACGAGCTCGTCGAGGTCACACCCGTCTCGATCCGCCTTCGCAAGCGCCTGCTGGCCAAGCACCTGCGGGAGCGCGAGCGAGGTCGCGAGTACGACCGGAGCCTCGTCGAGAGCTCGACCTCGGGGTAGTTCGCCGCGATCCGGCCCGGCCCGTCCGGCCCGGCACTCCCGGCACGCCCGGCCCAGAGCCCGGGCGCCTGGACGGCAGGCGCGGGTCCGATGGACGTCGGCCGCCGTTCAGCAGGGCGGTTTGAGTTCGGGCGCCACCGCGCCGGAGCCCTCCGAGAGCGTCGTCGCCGAGGTGACGACCGACCGATCCGCCTGGACCTGGACAAGGGTCGCTCCACGACCCACGGTGACCGAGTCGAACAGCCCGCACGTGTCCGTGTAGAGCTCCACGACGACCGG
>SCTE01000146.1 GCA_004298915.1 Chloroflexota bacterium
GAGCACGCCGATGACCGTGAGGACCGAGGTGATCAGCTGGGTGAGGCTCTGCTGGAGGGTCTGGCTGATGTTGTCGATGTCGTTGGTGACGCGACTGAGGATGTCGCCGCGCGACTGGCCATCGAAGTAGGCGAGCGGCAGGCGCCCGAGCTTCCGATCGACGCGCTCGCGCAGCCGGTAGACCGTGCGCTGGCTGACGCCGGCCATGATGTAGCTCTGGGCCCAGCTGAACGCCGAGCTGAGCAGGTAGACGACCCCCACAATCACGAGGATCGTGGTCAGAGCTCCGAAGTCGACACCGACCCCGGGCGTCACGTTCATGCTCCCGATCATGTCGGCGAACGTGTCCTGGCCCTGGGCACGGAGTCCCGCGACCACCTGGTCCTTCGACAGGCCGCTCGGGAGCTCCTTTCCGATCACGCCCTCGAACAGGACGTTCGTGGCGTTCCCGAGAAGCTTCGGCCCCACCACCGCGAAGGCGACGCTCACGACGGCAAGGACCAGCACAAGCACGATCAGGGGTTGCTCCGGCCGAAGCTCGCCGAGCAGCCGGCGGAATGACCCGCGGAAGTCCTTCGAGCGCGCGGCGGGCAGCTGCTGGAACAGCATCCCGGGCCCGCCGCGGCCGGGCCCGCCGCGGCCGGGCCCCATCGGGCCCGACGGGCCGCTGCGCGTCGGGCCGCTCATGCGGCCTCCTCCTCGGTCAGCTGGGAGGACACGATCTCCTGGTACGTGGTGCTCGACGCGAGGAGCTCGTCATGGGTGCCGACCCCGGCGATGACCCCCTGGTCCAGGACGATGATCCGGTCGGCCTGCCGAATCGTCCCGACGCGCTGGGCGACGATGATCACGGTCGCCCCGCGAAGCTCGCGCCGGATCGCGGCCCGCAGGCGGGCGTCGGTCCGGAAGTCGAGGGCCGAGAAGCTGTCATCGAAGATGTAGATGTCCGGACGCCGGGCGAGGGCCCGGGCGATCGCCAGGCGCTGGCGCTGACCGCCGGACACGTTCGTGCCACCCTGGGCGATCGGTGCCTCGAGGCCCTCCGGCATGTCCCGGACGAACTCGCTGCCCTGGGCGATGTCGAGCGTTGCCCACAGGGCGTCGTCGGTCGCGTCGGGGTCACCGATGCGCAGGTTCGAGGCGACCGTCCCACCGAACAGGAACGCCTTCTGGGGCACGAATCCCACCCTCGCCCAGAGCTCGTTGCGGTCGAACGCCCGGACGTCGACACCATCGACCAGGACGGTCCCGGCGGTCGCGTCATACAACCTCGGAATGAGGTTGATCAGGGTGGACTTGCCGCTGCCGGTGCTCCCGACGATCGCCGTCGTCTCGCCCGGATTGGCCTCGAATGAGATGCTCCGGAGGACTGGCTCGTCGGCACCCGGGTAGCGGAACTCGACGTCGCGAAACTCCACCCGACCGCGGCGCTCCGGGGCGACCGGATCGGCCGGGTCGGTGATGGCCGGGACCGTGTCGAGCACCTCGCGAATGCGTCCCGAGGAGACCACGGCGCGCGGCACCATCACGAACATGATCACGGCCGTCATGATCGCGAACAGGATCTGGAGGATGTACTGCATGAACGCCGTGAGGTTGCCGATCGGCATCGCGCCGCTCTCGACCCGGAACGCCCCGAAGTAGAGGATCGCGACCGTGGACAGGTTCATGATCGCCATCAGGGACGG
>SCTE01000147.1 GCA_004298915.1 Chloroflexota bacterium
GTCGCTCTCTCGCGTCGCGCGCAAGGCTGGATGCCGGCCATCCTCGTCTTCGCGCTGGGCCTCGTCGCCTGGCAATGGATCCTCCCGGACATCGTCCACGTCCAGCGATTCCTTCTCCCGCGCTTCTCTGCCGTGATGAGCACGTTCTGGACAGAGCGAGGGACGCTTTGGAGCGCGGGCTGGTTCACCTTCAAGGAGGCGATCGGCGGCTTCGTGCTCGGTAGCTCGGTCGCGTTCGTCGCGGCACTCGTCCTGGCTCGCTGGAAGCCGCTCGGCCGTGCGGTTCTCCCCTACGCGATCGCAGCCAACGCGATCCCGATCATTGCGTTCGCGCCGATCACGAACGCATGGTTCGGGCTCCTGAGCCCGTGGTCGAAGATCGTCATCGCGGCTGTCCTCTGCTTCTTCCCGGTGCTCGTGAACACGTTGCGCGGCCTGACGTCCGTGCGTCCCGAGTCCCTGGAGCTGATGCGCTCCTACGCCGCGAGCGAGCGCGAGATCTTCCGCCGCGTGCGGATCCCGACGTGCCTGCCGTTTCTCTTCACAGCGCTGAAAGTGGCGTGCGTGTTGTCGATGATCGGCGCGGTCGTCGGCGACTACTTCGGCGGCTCGACGACTGCGCTCGGGGTGCAGATCCAGTCGTCGGTCGCGGTCTCGCAGTACGAGACGGCGTGGGCGGCGATCCTCGTCGCGAGCATCCTCGGGATCGCGCTCTACGGGTCGGTCGCTCTGGCCGAGCGACTCCTGGTCGGCTGGCACCCCTCGACGCGAGGGGGCATGGAGTGAGACGATGGCGGCCACACATGACGGAGGGAGGCACTGCATGAAGCATCGGCGGGTGATCGGTTTCGCGATCAGCACGGCGGTCATCGCGGCGCTGGTCTTCGTGTCGCTCGGCGCGGCCGGGACGCACTCGAAGAAGGCGGGCATGACCAAGGTGACCCTGCAGCTGAAGTGGGTCACGCAGGCACAGTTTGCGGGCTACTACGCGGCTAAGGCGAAGGGCTACTACGCGGCTGCGGGGCTCGACGTGAACCTCAAGGTGGGCGGGCCGGACGTCGTCCCGGAGCAGGTTGTTCTCGGCGGGCAGGCGCAGTTCGGCATCGACTGGCTCCCGAGCCTCCTCGCGAACCGCGACACGGGCAACGACCTCGTCAACATCGGCCAGGTCTACACCCGCAGCGGCACGACCGAGGTGACCTTCAAGGACAAGGGGTACAAGTCGATCTGCGACCTCAAGGGTCACAAGTACGGCGTCTGGATCTTTGGCAACGAGTTCGAGCAGGAAGCCGCGCTGACGAAGTGCGGGCTCGATCCGCACAAGGACGTGACGCTCGTCAAGCAGAACTTCGACATGGTCGCGTTCCTCAAGCGCCAGATCGATGCGGCGTCGGCGATGACCTACAACGAGCTCGCGCAGGTGCTGGAGAGCAAGAACCCGAAGACGGGCAAGCTCTACCAGCTGAGCGACCTGAAGGTCTTCAAGATGTCCGACGAGGGCACGGGAATGCTGCAGGACGCCGTGTTCGTCAAGGGCTCGTGGATCAAGAGCGCCGCGAACCAGGCGACAGCGGTGAAGTTCCTCACGGCGTCGTTCAAGGGCTGGGCGTACTGCCGTGACCACGTCGCGGAGTGCACCAAGATCGTCGTCTCGCAAGGAACCGCGCTGCCGGCCGGCCATCAGCTGTGGCAGATGAACGAGATCAACGCGCTGATCTGGCCGAATCGCTACGGCGTCGGCGTGATGGACCCCGCGTCCTTCACGAACACCGCGAGAATCGCCTACAAGTTCAAGGTGATCAAGAAGCCGGCGACGACGGCCGCGTACCGGTCGGATCTCGCCAAGAAGGCGGTCGCCGCGCTGAAGGCCCAGGGCGTGGACGTCTATGGCAAGGGCTTCAAGAAGTCGGTCGTCACGCTGAAGGCGGGCGGCAAGTAGTCGAGTA
>SCTE01000148.1 GCA_004298915.1 Chloroflexota bacterium
CGATCTACCTCGGGACGCTGCTCCGCAGCGCCGAGGTTCTGCGGGTCCTCCAGGGAGTCGAGGACGAGGACGAAGGCTGGCTCGCCTCGCTCGATCGCCCGTGCAAGCAGGTCCGCCGGGGCCGCGAACACGCGCTGGGCCACGACGAGCGCGACGCCCTGATGCCCGTCGAAGCCGGTCAGCGACGTGAGCGTTCCACCTTCGACCTCCACGATCGGGATGCGCAGCGTGGTCGCATGCAGCACGATCCGCTCCAGCGCCAGCCGGCGCTGCGGGGTCACGAGGAGTCGGCGGGCGGGACGGCGCGCCGCGAATGCCTCCTCGACCGGGCGCCGGCCGGCCACGAGCTCCTCGTCCGGACCGAGACGCTCTGCCGTCGGGACGGGCGAGGCGGCGTACGGACGAGGCTGGTTCCACGACCGGCCGGACGGGGTCCCCTGCCCTGGACGCTCGTATCGGCCACGGTCGGGACCCGTCGGTCGCCCGTCGCGCCTGGGTCCTCGGGGCCGATCGGCGCCACGCGGACCGGCGCGATCGATCCGGTCGCCGGACGAGCCGTGGGCGCCCAGCGTCCCACGGTCCCGATCGTGCCGCGGACCGTCGTCCGCAGGTCCGGTGCCCGGCCGGCCCAGGTCACCGGCGGCCCATGGTGGCCGGCCCTCGAATCGGTCGGCCGGGCGGGGCGGGCCCGATGGCCGGTTGGGACGGACCGGTATCCGCGGCCCGCCATGACCCGTGGGGCCACGGGCTGCGCCGCCTGTGTCCACGCGAGGCCCGTCGGGTGGGCGTCGGTCGGGCGACCTGTCGCCCGGCGGGCGTGGCGATCCAGCGTGACCACCGGGCCCCCTTGGTCGGGGTCCAGCGGCGGGCATATGGCCTGGGCCCCGGCCCTTCGGGCGCCACGCCCGGTCCTCGCGACGTTCGGGCCGATCGGGCCGTGGCTTCGGGCTCATGACGCCCCTTCGGTCCGGTGCCAGCGCTGGCCGTCCCGGGTGTCCTCGACGGTGATGCCGCGCTCGAGGAGCGCGTCGCGCAATTCGTCGGAGCGTGCCCACTCGCGGGCCTCGCGGGCGATCCGCCGCGCATCGAGCATGGCCGCCGATTCGGGATCGAGCTCCGACGGCGGATCGGGCAGGATGGCGAGGACCCGATCGAGGACGCGGAGAGCGTCAAGGGCCGCTCGAGCGTCGTTGCTCGACAGGGCCCGAGCGTCGATCCGCCGGTTGAGCTCGCGGACGAGATCGAACAGGGCGGCCAGTGCCGCCGAGACGTTGAGATCGTCGTCGAAGGCCGCCTCGAATGCGGCCCGGGCGCCATCGAGCGCTGCCGGCAGGCCAGGATCGCCGTCGCCGTCGTTGCGGTACGCCATGAGCGAGGCGACGAGGCTGTCGAGGCGGTCCACGGCGGCGCCGGCCGCGGCCAGGGATGCCTCGCTGTACTCGAGCGCCTGGCGATAGTGGACGGAGATCAGGGCGTAGCGAAGGGCGCGCGGCGAGACGCCGCTCTCGAGCAGGTCGGCGACCCGCGCGATGTTCCCGACCCGGCGCGCCATCTTCTCGCCACCCAGCCGCAGGTGGGCGCAGTGCAGCCACGTCCCGACGAACGGCTTCCCGGTGGCGGCCTCGCTCTGGGCGATCTCGTCCACGTGATGCGGAAAGATGAGGTCGACGCCGCCGGTGTGGATGTCGAAGCTCTCGCCGAGATGGGCCATGCTCATCGCCGAGCACTCGATGTGCCAGCCGGGGCGCCCAGCTCCGATCGCCGTCTCCCAGGCCGGGTCGCCGGCCTTCGGCCCCTTCCAGAGCGCGAAGTCGCGGGCGTCGTCCTTGCCGTAGTCGTCGGCCTCGACCCGCTCCCCGACGCGGAGCTGGGTCGGATCGAGACGGGCCAGCCGCCCGTACGCGGGCCACGACGAAATCCGGAAGAAGATCGAGCCATCCTCGGTCCGGTAGGCGTGGCCGCGCGCCTCGAGGGTGGCGATCAGCCGGGCGATCGCGTCGATGTGCTCGGTGGCGCGCGGGGACACGTCGGGGGTCGTCATCCGGAGCGCGGCGGCGTCGGCCCGGAACTGGGCGATCCAGCGGTCCGTGAGCACGCCGATCGTCTCGCTGGCGTCGCGCGCCCGTTCGATGATCCGGTCGTCGATGTCGGTGAAGTTCATGACCCAGGTCACGCGGAGACCGCGGTATCGAAGGTAGCGCACGAGGAGATCGGCGAACAGGAACGATCGGAAGTTGCCGATGTGCGCGGGCCCGTACACGGTCGGCCCACAGCTGTAGACGCGGGCGTGGCCGGCGTCGAGCGGTTCGAACGGGCGCGTTTCGCCCGACAGCGTGTCCTGGAGGCGCAGGGTCATGACACGTGGTCCGGCCTGGCGTCCTGCAGGGGCGGCGGGACGCCCACGGCGGACCGGGTCGACACGATTGAGGCGGTCGCCGTGGCCGCGATCGTCCGGCCGGCACCGCTCGCTCCTTCGAGGTTGCCCGTGCTCGCCTTCACGCTGACGCGGTCCACCGGCATCCCGAGCAGGCCAGCGATCGCGGCACCCATCTCGTCGAGCCGGTGCGCCAGCCGGGGCCGAGCCGCCGTGATCGTGATGTCGATGGCGTCGACGGACCAGCCTTCGTCGGCCAGCCGGGCTGCAACCGAGCGGAGCAGGTCCTCGCTGGCCATGCCGCGCGGCGTGCGGTGGTCGGCCGGGAACATCCTGCCGAGGTCCCCGAGTGCGGAGCCGCCGAGCAGGGCATCGGCCGCCGCGTGGAGGACGACGTCACCGTCCGAGTGGCCGTACAGCCGTGGCACGCCGGGGAACTCGAGGCCGCCGAGACGGAGCGGCGATCCGGGTCCGAAGGGGTGCGAATCGGTGCCAACGCCGATCCGTCGATCCATCCGGGCGGTGACGAGGGCGGCGGCGCG
>SCTE01000149.1 GCA_004298915.1 Chloroflexota bacterium
CGTCTCCTCGAGTTGGTCATAGCGACACTCAGCGGGCGGCTTGTCCGGGCGCCACCGCTTGAACGTCGTGGCGTGACGGAACCGCGTCCCCTGGAGATGGTCGTAGGCGACCTCGACCACGCGCTCGGTTCGGAGCGGCTCCCAGGACAGGTCCTTGCCGCGGTTCCAGCGAGACGTCGCACCCGGCAATCGCTGGCCCGACGCATCGGCGTCGCCGGCCCATGCCCAGTCGGCCCACTCCTTCCAGGGATGGGCGTCCAGCGCCCGATCCCGCAGCGGCGCGAGCTCCTCGACGAGGGTCGCGCGCCGGTCCCAGGTGAACGAACTCGTGATCCCGACGTGATGGAGCGTGCCCTCGTCATCGAACAACCCGAGGAGCAGCGATCCGACATGCGTGCCCGGCCCGTTCTTGTGCCATCGAAAGCCCGCGACGACGCAGTCCGCGGTCCGCTGGTGCTTGATCTTGAGCATTGCGCGCTTGCCCGGCTGGTACGGCGCCTCGAGCTTCTTGGCGACGACGCCGTCGAGGCCGGCGCCCTCGAAGTGGTCGAACCATTCGGCCGCGAGCGCGCGGTCGCGGGTCGCCGGGGTGAGGTGGATCGGCGGCGCGACGTCGGCCAGGACTGCTTCGAGGCGGGAACGACGCTCGCCCTGCGAGGTCTCGCGCAGGTCCTCGTCTCCGAGCGCGAGGAGGTCCCAGGCCACGAACGAGGCCGGTGAATCGGCAGCGAGCATCTTCACGCGCGACGCTGCGGGGTGGATCCTGAGCAGCAGGGCCTCGAAGTCGAGCGAACCCCCGCGCGAGATCACGAGCTCCCCGTCCAGCACGCAGCGGTCCGGCAGTGCTGCCTTGAGGGGTGCCCCCAGTTCCGGGAAGTAACGATCAAGGGGCTTCAGGTCGCGTGACTGGATGAGCAGGTCATCGCCATCCCGGAACACGATGGCCCGGAACCCGTCCCACTTGGGCTCGAACAGCCAGCCCTCGCCGTCGGGCAAGCCGTCCGACGCCTTGGCCAGCATCGGTTCGAGCGGCGGCGCGAACGGCAGTCGGTCGAGGGGCATGGTCGCAGTGTAGTCGTGGGGCCGATCGGGGCAGCGGACCCACGGGCCCCTCTTCCACCTGTTTCTGCCACATCGACATCACCGATCGACGAGGGCCCGGCCGGGCCGAACCGGGTGCGCCGGCCCTCGGCGGGACTGTGCGCGGTCCGACGCGATCGCCCGGCCCGGCCCACGGCCTTCAGCGGGCGATGACCACCGTGGCCTTGGCGTGGGTGGCCACGTGTTCCGAGACGCTGCCCTGGAGGACGCGGCTGAGCGGCCCGAGGCCACGGGAGCCGACGACGACGGTGTCGAATCCGCCCTCCACGACGATGCGCTCGATGGTCGAGGCCGGTTCCCCGGTCGGCTCCAGGAGTTCCGCCTCGATTCCCTTCGCGACCAGCAGCTCCCGAGCCTCGATCAGCTCCTTGGCATGGGTGCTGACGTCGTCCCAGGGATCGACCGGAATGCGACCAACATGGACCGGCACCACACTCACGACCGCCACGGTTGCGCCGGACGACCTGGCAAGTTCGGCAGCGGTATCCAGCGCCCGGCGCGCGGGCTCACCACCGTCATAGGCAACGAGGATCTTCTTCATCTGGACCACTCCTCTCGGGACGGATCCGTCCACTCGACAAGCGTCGGGCCGGACCATCGAAAGGGGCAGTGGCATCGGGGACCGATCGGAGGGGCCGAATCGCCCGAAGCCGCCGGGTAGGATGGTCGCGATGAGCGAGGATCAGGCGGCGCGGTACGACCGGATCGCCGAGGGCTACGCGCGCTACTGGGCGCCCGTGATTCGTCCCGCATCCGTGCAGCTGCTCGACGATCTCGCGCCGAGGATGCCTGCCACCGTGGGTGCCAGGGGTCGCGAGGCCCACGTCCTCGACATCGGAACCGGAACCGGGACCCTCGCGTTCGCGGCCATCGAACGCTGGCCCGGCATCCGCGTGACCGGAATCGACGGATCGTCCGAGATGGCCGCCTGGGCTGCGGCGCACGCCCCCGACCTGATCCCGGGTCACGTCGACCGGTTCGGAACCCGGGTCGCCCTCGCGGACGAGCTCCCGTTCGAGGATCGGACGTTCGATGCCGGCATGTCGTCGTTCGTGATGCAGCTCGTGCCGAATCGCGCGGCTGCGCTCCGGGAGGCGCGGCGCGTGCTTCGGCCGGGCGCTCCGTTCGGGTACGCGACCTGGCTTCGTGGGACCGGCGAGGTCGATCCGCCGGATCAGGTCCTCGATGAGGTCCTCGACGAATTCGGCTTCGATCCGCCAGAACCCGACAGCGGGTGCGGCGACGCAGCGAGTGTCGAGGCGGCGATCTCGGGCCTGCGACGGGCGGGATTCCGGGACGTCACCGGGCGCGAGGGTGTCCTCGTCCACCGCTGGTCGGTACGCGGGTACGCCGATTTCATCGAGCATTTCTCCGAGGAGTC
>SCTE01000590.1 GCA_004298915.1 Chloroflexota bacterium
TCGTGTTCGGTCCCGGGTGATTGGCAAGAGCTTCGATGGGAGCACGGTAGCCGAGGCATTTGAGGCGGGTCCGATTGTAGTCGGCCACGAAGCGACCGAGGAAGTCGTTGCGATCGGCCTGGCAAGCAAAGAAGCGGTGCCCGCTGCCCTGCTTCGGCTGCCGGCCGAGAGCTTCTGCGATGCGGCGGTTGAAGCGTTCGACGAGGCCGTTGGTTTGGGGGCGGAAGGGCCGGGTCAGACGATGTTCAATCCTGTGCTTTGCGCAGACGGTGTCGAACGGGTGCTTGCCGGAGGGCTTGTCATGCGGCTTGTTCTTCATGTCGACGGCAAAG
The DNA here is from genome assembly GCA_004298915.1 of Chloroflexota bacterium. Classification (GTDB taxonomy): domain Bacteria; phylum Chloroflexota; class Limnocylindria; order Limnocylindrales; family CSP1-4; genus UBA5189. Next base: position 333 of record SCTE01000590.1, read on the forward strand.
CGATCGGTGAACTCGCTGCCATTGTCGGTCAGGATGGTGTGAACTGGATAGGGGAAGTGGACAAGGAAGCGCTTCAGGAAGCCGGCCGAGGTGTCGGCATCGCGTCTTGAATGGACCTCGACATAGACATATCGCGTGGCACGGTCGATCGCGACGAAGACGTAGCTTTTGCGCCGCTCCAGGGCGGGCAGATGCTTCAGGTCGATATGGATGAAGCCGACTGTCGCCTGCTCAAAGATGCCGGCTTTGGGCTTGTCCGGCTTCGGTCGTTGGCTGATGCCATGGCGTTGCAGGCAGCGGTGGATTGCGCTGCGCGACAAGGCCGGCCGGATGCAGCGCTGCATCACCTCAACAATATCGTCCAAGGGCAATTGCAGCGATGTCCGAAGCTCGCAAACAAGCGTCTCTTCCGTGGCAGTCAGGCCGATCGACAACTTCTTCGGCCGGTGCGAGCGGTCCTCGACCGTGGTCCGGCCGCGCCAGCGACGGATGGTGGTCTCGCCGACGCCGAGTTCGGTCGAAAGCTCGGCCACCGACTTCTTGCTGCGCTGGATGTAAGCCCGTGTTTTGGGTGTAGTGGCCGCATTGGCGTGCAGGTTCAGCTCCATGACCCCAGGCGCTCCCTGATGTGACGGATGCCGCGTTCTACACCGATTCCATCAACCCAATCACCCGGGACCGAACACCTTCGCGGGGACGACAGGTCAGGCGTGCCCGG
>SCTE01000150.1 GCA_004298915.1 Chloroflexota bacterium
CCGTCCCCGGTCGCTACGTCAACGAGCTGTCGGCCGCCGGGCCCGACGTCACCCGCGAGGTCTACGGCGATCGAAAGCTCGCCCGGCTCATCGCCCTCAAGCGAGCCTGGGATCCGGAGAACGTGTTCCACCTGAACCACAACATCGACCCGGCGTGGTAGTGGGGCCTTCACCGGCGGACACGGGCAGGCCGATGCAACCGACTGGCCTCGACCCGTGTTCCATGGTTGACCCACCCGAATCAAGCCCTGACTGAGAGGACCCCGTGCTGCCGCGTCCCACCATCGCTCCCGAGCGCCTGGCGATCGGCGCCGCGCTCGTCACGGTCGTCCTGTGGGCATCGGCGTTCGTGGGCATTCGCGATGCGGCGAGTTCGTTCAGCCCCGGATCGATCGCCCTCGGGCGGCTCCTGGTCGGGAGCGTGGCCCTTGGGTTGCTCGTCGCGGCGCAGGGCTGGCATCGGCCTGGGCGGCGGGAGCTCGGGCTGATCCTCGGTTCCGGACTCGTCTGGTTCGCGTTCTACAACGTCATCCTCAACGAGGCCGAGCGGATCGTCGACGCCGGTACCGCCTCGATGCTGACGAACGTCGGCCCGATCTTCATCGTGCTGTTCGCGGGCCTGTTCCTGGGCGAGCGGCTGCCACAGCGGCTCGCGCTCGGGGTCGCGATTGCCTTCGCGGGGGCGGTGATCATCGGATTGGCCACGCAGGCGGCCGGCGGCCCCGGGCCCGCGGGTGCGGATGCGACCCGGGGGATCGTCCTGTGCCTGCTGGCGGCCCTCGCCTACGCGGCCGGCGTGACCTTCCAGAAGCCGGCCCTGCGGACCGTCTCGCCGTCGATTGTGGTCTGGCTGGCGTGCGTGACCGGGGCGGTCGTCTGCCTGCCGTTCCTGCCGGGTCTCGTTCGCGAGGCGGCCGTGGCGCCGATCGGCAAGACGGCCTGGCTGGTCTACCTCGGGCTGTTCCCGACGTCGATCGGGTTTGCCACCTGGGCGTACGCGCTGCGCCATACCACCGCCGGCCGACTGGGCTCGACGACCTATCTCGTGCCGCCGATCGCGATCATTCTCGGGCTGCTCCTGCTCGCCGAGGCTCCACCGCCACTCGCGATCGCGGGTGGCGCGCTGTGTATCGGCGGGGTCATCGTGGCTCGTTCGGAGCCGCGTCGGGCCAGAGGCGTGACCGCGTCCTAGTCGGAAGCGGCAAGGACCTCGCGCAGCTTCGCCGCGAAGCCGTCGGGATCGCCGGGCTGGCCGTATTCGTTCCCCAGGAAGCCGCCGTGGCCGCTCGGGAAGATGACGGGCGTCGTGCCCAATCGCTCGGCCGCGGCCTCGCCACCCCGGCGTGCCAGCGTGCCCCCGGATTCCGCTCCGACCCCGATCACGATGCGCGTGGACGCGGACCGAAGCGCCTCGAAGTCGGGCTCGAAGTGCGTTGACGAGAGCATGTTCTGGCCGAGGAGCGGATCCGTCCTCGTGCCGTCGTCGCCCGACGGGAGCCCGAACATTGCCGGATCTGGCGCCGGCCGATCGAGGTAGGCCACATCGATGGGTCCGTCG
>SCTE01000151.1 GCA_004298915.1 Chloroflexota bacterium
AAGAAGCTCTCGACCCGGGAGATCGAGTCGCTGACGCGCCGGTTCTTCACCGAGATCGAGATCCTCATCGGTCCCGAGAAGGACATCCCGGCACCGGACGTCAACACCAACGCCCAGATCATGGCCTGGATGATGGACACCTACTCGATGCACGCCGGGTACACGGTGCCGGGCGTCGTCACGGGCAAGCCGATCAGCCTCGGCGGCTCGGAGGGTCGCAACGAGGCGACCGCCCGGGGGACCGTGTTCTGCATCATCGAGGCGGCTCGCCACCTCGGGATCGAGCTGAAGAAGGCCAGGGTGGCGGTCCAGGGCTTCGGCAATGCCGGGTCGATCGCCGCAACCCTGATCGCTGCCGAGGGCGCGACCGTCGTCGCGGTCTCGGATTCGACCGGCGGGATCCACAATGCCGCCGGACTGGACATCGGCCGGGTCATCGCCTGGAAGAAGGAGCACGGCACGGTCCAGGGCTTCCCAGGATCGATCGACGTCTCCAGCTCCGACGTCCTGACCGTCGATTGCGAGATCCTCATCCCGGCCGCCCTGGAGAACCAGATCACGGCCGACAATGCCGGCGACATCAAGGCTCGGCTGATCGCCGAGGCCGCCAACGGACCGACGACGCCGGAGGCCGACCAGATCCTCTGGAAGAAGTCCAAGTTCATGATCCCGGACATTCTGTGCAACGCGGGCGGCGTCACGGTCTCCTACTTCGAGTGGGTCCAGGACCTCAATCGCGACCACTGGTCCGAGCAGGTCGTGAACGAGAAGCTCAAGGAGATCATGGTCAAGGCCTTCACCTCGGTCCTGGCCATCGCCCGACGCGAGCAATGCGACATGCGAACCGCCGCCTATCTGCTGGCGGTCGAGCGGGTCGCCGACGCGATGCAGATGCGAGGCCTCTACCCGTAAGCCTCGTCCCATCTGGCTCATCCCTGCGTTAGCGCCTTCGGCGCCGTTGCGAATCTGGTGCGTCGAGGCCCCGGCAACGGTCGGGGCCTCGCGATTCCCGGTGCTACCATCCCGGACATGCTCGATCACGAAGAGAAGTTCCTGTTCAAGGAGGAGATCAGCCACCTCGCGAACGCGGTGGCTGAGCCCGGCACGCTCGACAACGTCGAGGACCTGCTGACGGACGTCATCACCAGCCCGCGCTTCGATTCCGAGGTGTTCACCCTCGAGCGAAGCCTCCAGGTGATGCTCGGCGCCCGGGCCGGGACGACGCTCGTCGGGCTCCTGACGGTGGCCCCGGAGGTCTTCGACGAGGTCGCCGAGGTCCGCATCCCGCCCGAGGTCCACGAGCGGCTCGTGGCCTGGCGGGCCCGGTTCGGGCTGGCGATCGACAACGCCCTGAACTTCCTCAACAACCCGGACGGGATCCAGGGCCACAACTTCGCGACCCAGATCGCGCACGTCGAGGAGCGGCGCGTGCTCCAGGGCCGGCTCACCCTCGTCCGCTACAACAACGAACCGCAGTTCTTCGTGGCCGACGCGGTCGTGTTCCTGAGCCTCATCGCGGACGTGATGGACCGCCTCGGGCCATACCTCGAATCGGATGTCGTGGATGCCGATACGCTGGCCCGGCTTCGCGACGGCGTGCAGCTGATCGAGCGCAAGTCGACGGCGAACGCCTAGTCACGAGCAGGGGCGAGACCGCGAACATGCCCGGTGACGGGCGCTGATGCGCCAGCTGTACCTCGCGGCGACGGGCCAGAACCGCGGCAAGACCACGACGTCGCTCGGGCTCATGAACGGCTTCCTGACTCGCGGCCTGCGGGCCGGGTTCATGAAGCCGGTCG
>SCTE01000152.1 GCA_004298915.1 Chloroflexota bacterium
CCCGATGGTCTTGGTGCTGATCCGGCCGAGCGCGTCATAGGCGTACGAGGCGGCACCACCGGTCGGTGGGGTGACCGTCAGGAGCCGCTCGGCGGTGTCGTAGGCGGAGGTGGTCATCGCCTTGGCCTGCTTGGGTCGCTGATTCTCACCGATGGCTCACGAAGTCGTTGAACCACAGAACCATGACGGCCCCTGCAGCAACGAACATCGCGAGCGCGAGCGCGACCACGAACCAATCGAACCAGTCCAGTTTCGGCGGATGGAAGCCGATCCGGGTGTCCACCTCACGAAGCCATCGAGGGATCAGCCATCGGGGCGGACGGACAGCCAGGACACCGGAAATTCCCAGAATAGTGAATGACGCGATCATCCCCCCATAAACGAAGATGCTCAACACCCAATCTGGGATACCCAGGTGGACATCGATATTCAGCGCCGTCGGCGCAATGAACAGGATCATCGGGAGCATCGCGATCATCACGAATGGAACGACGAGAGGGAGATTCCGCCAAACCGCTGGCAATTCGGTGTTGTGGTATCGATCGGCAAAACCAGGAAATCTCCCGCGACGAAATGCCAATCCACCGATCAGGGCGAGGGCGGCCATCGAGGAGAAGGTCACCCACGAAAGGGCCAACGTCACCGGGTCTGTCCTCGAGCCGCTATCACCGGTCGGTCCATTCAAAGCCAAAGTCCGTTACCGCGCCTGCGATGCCGCTTCCAGCGCTTCCGCCAAGGCCAGCCAATCCAACAGTCAACGCGAAGCATCCGGGCGTCCCCAATCCGAGGGATGTGCCCTCGCAGATCATGCCCGCAACGAAGGAGCCTGCGATCGCACCGCCGACACCGGCGCCCGCCTTCGCCGCCCCACGAGCCGCCGCTCGTGCCACACGCACAGTCGGGTCGAGATTGCGGCCCGCATCGTTAGCAAGCTGTTCGCCAAATCCTCCTCCGGCCTCAACGATCACCGACACCGCGAACAGGCCCTTGCCGGCGAAACTGGCCAGTCGCCCGGCGGCCCCTTGCCACACGCTCAGGTTATACCGGACGCCGCCACCAATTCCCGCGCCCTCGAACATCGCCCGACTCATCTGAACATAGCTGGTTCGGAGGTTCGAGGCGCTGTCGATGGCCAGATCGTCGCCGTACTTCTTGAAGAATTCCGCAACCAGTGCGAGCGGAACCGCTGACAGGAACGGACCCGATCCATCGGTGGACGCGGCGAGTTTGTCGGCCGCCTTCCACCAGGCCCCGCAAGGCCCTGCGGCGAATGATCCAGATGGTCGCCCTGCCGCAGTGCAGGCACCGGCGAGCTGGGCATATTGAGCGGGATCGACCAATGTCCCGTCAATGTCGATGAACAGCCCGTTCGGCAGTCGCTGAATGGTCGTTGTCTGGGTCGCACCGCCCACCGACGTCTTGATGTGGGCCGTCTCCCGATCCTCCGCGGCTCGCGCGGCCACATCCTTCGCGTGCTGCGCCGCGACGGCCTGCTGCTGGGCCGCGGTGTTCTTGTGGTCCGCACACACGTCGTCTTGCCAGCGGATGCAGTGGCCATCGGGATCAACGAACGTGGCCGGGTTGGCCTCGGCATACAGGAAGCGGTTCATGCTCAATGGATCGATCGCCTGGCCGGCGTAGGCATCGAGGCTGGTGAAGGCACCGGTCACGGGGCGGTAGTCGCGGGCCCCGAAGTCATACAGGGGATTGGCGGTATCGGGTCCGACATCGAGCCGGCCCTGGTAGCGCCAGGGGGTCGGGAGGGCGGACGTGGTACTGGCGATGAGCTCG
>SCTE01000153.1 GCA_004298915.1 Chloroflexota bacterium
GGAGGCGATCGGCAGCCTGAACGTGTACCACGATCGGCGGCATGTCTGGGAGGCCGACGAGCTCGAAGCCCTTACGCAACTCTCGATCCAGGCCAGTGTCGCCATCCGGAGCGCCCGAACGTACGCCCAGCTCGCGACGTGGGCCGCCCAGCTCCAGTCGATTCAGCAGCTCGGTGCTCGGCTCAACCGCCTGTCCGACGTGGCAGCGATCGGGGCCGCGATTGCGAAGGAGCTCCGTGAGCTGATCGACTATCACAACGTCCGGGTCTATCGGATCTATGGCGACGAACTCCTGCCCGTCGCGCTGCTCGGGCAGGTCGGCGAGTACGAAGACGAGACGATGGACCAGCTGCGGGTCAAGGTCGGAACCGGGATCACCGGATGGGTCGCCACCCACCGGGTCGCCGAGTACCTGCCGGATGCAGCCGCGGATCCGCGAGCGGACACGATCCCCGGCACCAGCGACGACATCGACGAATCGATGCTCCTTGCCCCGATGGTCTTCGACGACGCCGTCCTCGGCGTCCTCGTGCTCTCGAAGCTGGGCCTCAACCAGTTCAGCGAGGACGACCTTCGCCTCCTCGTGATCTACGCGAGCTTTGCCGCCCAGGCGATGGCCCATGCCGATGCCACGCAGCGCCTCGAGCGTCAGCTCCAGAGCCGGCGCGACCTGCTCGAGGTCACGGAGACGATCCTGAGCACGCTCGATACGTCGGCCGTCCTCGAATCCGTCGCCGACCGACTCGGCGAGCTCGTCGGGTCGGACAACATCTGGATCGAGCTGGTCGACGACGACGGCGGGAGCCTCGTGCCGATGATCGCCAAGGGGGTCAATGCCGAGGAGTACCTGGATCCGTTCCTGCCAGGTGAGACCGGCATTGCCACCTGGGTCATGGACCACAACGAGCCCGCGTTCCTGCCCGACCAGTTCGACGACGAGCGGGTCTTCGTCGGGCCCAGCGGGCGCATCCATGGCGGGCTGATCTGCGTTCCGCTGCGAAGCCGCACGGGCCCCATCGGCGTGCTCTCGATCGAGCGGCTCGGCGAGGGACGGTCGTTCAGCGAAGAAGAGTTCGAGCTGGTCCAGCTGTTCGCCGGGCAGGTCTCGATCGCCGTGCAGAACTCCCGCGCCCACGGGGCAATCACCCGACAGGCGGAGACGGACGACCTGACGGGCCTTCGAAATCACCGAAGCTTCCGCCGCGAACTGGCCAAGGCCGTTGCCCACGGCGAACCGTTCAGCCTGCTGATGGTCGACCTCGATCGATTCAAGCTCGTGAACGACACCTTCGGCCACGAAGCCGGCAACGCGTTTCTCGAGGGCATCGCAGCCGCGATACTCACGGCCAGTCGCGACACGGATATGGCCTTCCGCTATGGCGGTGACGAGTTCGTCGTGCTGCTGCCGAGGACCGATGCCGATCACGTCGGGCCGGTCGCGGATCGGATCCGGCGAGCCTTTTCCAGTGTCGTCGGGCCGACATCCGAGACAGGATCCGAGGGGATCCACGTCGATGCATCGGCCGGCGTCGCCACCTATCCGACGGATGGCACGACCGCCGATGAGATCCTCCTGGCCGCCGACCGGGCCTGCTTCATGGTCAAGCGGAACGGAGGCGGGCGGGTCGCCAGGGCCGAAGAAGGATTGGCGCTCGCCGATGTCTTCACGCTCCAGGTGCCGACGCCGATCGACACCGGCCCTTGAAACGGGTGCGCGTAACCGACGCGAACCAGGCGGCGTCACACTGCCCGCATGACCGATCCTGAGACCCTACGGCCCGACAAGGCGCGGCGCGGCACGTCCGACCGGGCAGGAGATCGCAATCCGCTGTCGACACCACTCGGTGCCGGGGCGCTTGGCGCCGTGGTGGTCGTGCTGATCGCGGTCATCGCCTTCATGCCGGGATCGACCGGCGGCCCGACGGCAACCCCGGAGTCCACCTGCTCCGGATCTGGAGGCTCGACCGGCTGCCCGGCGACGCCAAGCCCTCCACCCTCGACGAGCGGCACCGCCACACCCGGCCCGTCGTTCATCCGGCCGACTCCGACCCCAGGCCCGACCTTCGCGAGCTACCTCGTGAAGCCCGGCGACAGCCTTTCGTCGATCGCCCGGGCGTTCCAGACCACGCCTCGAAGCCTCGCGTGGTGGAATCGCGGCACGTATCCCACGCTCGACCCCGAATCGGAGGCGTACGCACCCAACCACATCGAACCTGGCTGGACGCTCGTCCTGATCCCGGGGGTGACCGTCGACGACGCCAGCCCGCCGTCGCCGAGCCCAGGCGCGTCGTTCCCTCCGACAACGCCGTTGCCGACTGGCCCGACGGCCGGCGGGCCCGCAACGGTGGTGACCAATGGGCCCCGAGGCACAACCCAGGTCGCGCTGACCTTCGACATGGGGGGCCGTCTGGATCCCGCCGTGGACATCGTCCGCTGGCTGATCGACCACGATGTCCACGCCACGATCTTCCCGACCGGCAAGGCGGGCACGACGACCGACCAGGGACGCGCGGCCCTCCAGCTCGCGGCGACGCGACCCGACCTGTTCGCGTTCGGCAACCACTCGTGGGATCACCCGGACTTCACGACGCTCACGGCGACCCAGATGGCCGACCAGCTGACGAAGACGGAAACGGCCCTCTCGGATCTCATCGGGGCTCAGACCCGGCCGTACTTCCGGCCGCCATTCGGGGCCTGGACGGCGGCCGTTCGAACGGGTGTCGGGGCCGCCGGATGGGCGGATCTCGTGATGTGGGACGTCGACACCATCGACTGGAAGAACACGACGGATGGTGGGCCGACGGCCGGGGACATCGTGGCCAAGGTGCTTTCGAAGGCTCAGGGAGGATCGATCGTCCTCATGCACCTCGGCGGCTGGCACACGCTCGAGGCGCTCCCCGACCTGCTCGCCGGCCTCCAGGCGAAGGCCCTTACCCCGGTGACCCTGCGGGCGATGCTCGGCGACTAGACGACCTCGGTCAGCGCGGCAGGATCGCGTCCGGCACCCAGAGCACCGAAGACGACGTCACGAGGCCGCCAATCGTCGCGACGACGAGGAGGCTGCCGAACCCGATCAGGACGAGCTTGTCTGTGCGATCGAGCACCAGATCCTGGAACCAGGTCCGCTCTCCGGTCCCAAAGCCGCGAAGGTCCATGGCGTCGATTGTGTCCTCTGCACCGGCAATGGCGTTGACGATCGTCGGAACGAGTACCGGGATCTGCCTTCGGACGCGGGCCACGGGATTTCGCGACTGGCCGGTGAAGTCCATACCTCGAACCCGCTGGGCGTCGATCGTCGAGCGGAAATCCTCGGCAAGCGACGGAATGAAGCGCCACGTCAGGTCGATGGCGTAGGCGAATCGATAGGGCACCCCGAGCCGTGCGAAGGTGACTCCGAAGACGTCTGGGGCGATCGCGAAGGCGATCGGAAAGCCGACGGCAATGAGCGACAGGAAACGGAGAAACTGGACGAGGGCGAAGGTCAGGGATTCTGCAGAGACGGGCGTACCGAGCAACGGGATGTAGCCGTAGATGTGAGGCTCGACGCCTTCGGGCAGACGCTGGATCCGGCCCGACGCGATGATCCCGTTGGCGAAGACCAGCAGGCTGACGAACAGGATGGCCAGCATCCACTGGCGTCGCACCTGCCTGAACGGGATCCGCGCCGTCCGGTAGTAGGCGAACGCGATGAGGTCGAGGATGAGCATGATGCGGAGATCCCAGACCTGGATCGCCGCGAGGACGAAGCAGACAACCGCGATAACCAGGACGCGAGGGTCGCGGCGTGCCAGCCACGACCCTCGGCCCAGGTATCTGGGCGCGAAATTCATGCCGTCGCGCCCCGCTCGGCGCTAGCGGCCGAGCCGCTCCTTGACCGGTTCCCAGGCGTAGACCAGGACCGGTACGAGGATGATCGTCACGATGAGGTCACCGATGACGACCGGAATGTACTCGGTGGTCAGCACGGCATTGAAGTCCATCTGGTCCTTGATCATGTCGGAGAACACGACCAGGAAGCCGATGACGACGGCGATCGCGCCGCCGACCGCCCCGGCTGCCGCCCGCCGGCCCAGGCTGCCCGACATCATGCTGCCGAGATAGGCGGGTGCGAGCCCCGCGAGCAGGCCGACAACCCCGTTGGCGATGCTCCAGTTGTAGGACGTCAACGCACCCCAGCCCGAGATCTGATCGCCGATCATGTTCCCGACGAGGCCCGTGAACAACCCCACAACAGGGCCGAACGCGAACCCGAAGAACGGGACAAGGGCGAAGGCCGGACGGGCATCCACCGCGGTGGTGCCTGGGACCGGGATCTTGAACAGGCCGACCAGCACGCCATACAGGGCGGCGCCGATCGCGGCGTACACGATCGTGCGTGAATCGACGGTCCACATGGACCGCGGCATGGACATCGACGTCATTCCATCCCTCCTAGGATCATGGCGCCGCGGCGGTACCAGTGGCAACGCGGGCGGCGAGTGTCTCAGCGTCGAGGAACGCGCCGTTGAGGCCTGACCATCGGGCATTGGCCCGGATCAACGACGTGGGCCTCAGATTGCAGGCAATCCAGCGATCCGTGTCCTCCACGACCTCCAGGGGCGGCCCGTCGGCGACGACCCGACCCTCCCGGAAGAGCAGGATACGGTCTGCGTGCGTCAATGCAAGGTCCACATCGTGCGTGACGAGATAGATCGACTCGAGGCCGGGGATGGCCATGACCTCGCGCATGAAGCGCCGCGCCGTGCGGTGATCCTGCCCTGCCGACGGTTCGTCGAGGATCAGCGTCGGCGGTTCGAGGCTCAGGGCGATCGCCAGGGCCAGGCGCTTCTGCTGACCGAACGACAGGGTCAGCGGTGGCCGATCGAGGATGTCCTCGACGACGTCGAGCGAGGTCCGCTCCAGGGCATCGGTCACGATCGCGCCGAACGTGCCCGGATCGCGGCCGAGGTTACGCGGACCGAACGTCAGCTCCTCGCGGACGGTCCGGGCGAAGAGCATCTGGCTCGGGCTCTGGAATACGTACCCGAACGTGGATGCCAGCTGGGCCACCGTCCGATTCGTGATCGGTTCGCCGTCGACGCGGATCTCACCGCCGGTCAGTTTCAGGAGGCGCATCGCGGTCCGGAAGAGGGTCGTCTTGCCGGAGCCGTTCGGCCCGAGGACCGCCACGATTTCGCGACGCCCGAGGCGGGCGTCGATCCCGTGGAGGACCTCCCGGTCGCCGAACCCGGCCCGCACGCCGGAGAACTCGAGCCTGGGCGACTCCGCCGGGTCGGCTCCAGGTGCCGCGAGGGTACCGGGGGGAGCTGCGCCGGCGTGGTGCCCCGGGGCCGCCGGAATCGTCCCGACGAGCGACGGATCGGAACGGAATCGGGCGAGCACGGCATCGAACGGCAGCTTGACGGCGTCCGGATCGGCAATCTCGAGGAACCCGGAGACACTCCCGAGGTATCGCGTCCGGCCCTCTTCCAGGTAGAGGACGCGATCCGGGCGCAGGTCGAGGGCCTCCTCTACTCGATGCTCGACGATGACGATCGCGTGACCCTCGTCGGCGAGGGTCCGGAGAATGCCGAGGAGTCGGGCCGCGCTCGCCGGATCGAGGTTGGCCAGCGGCTCGTCCACGACGTAGAGCCGCGGCTCGAGCATGAGGATCCCGCCCACCGCGAGGAGCTGACGCTCGCCACCGGACAGGGCCGCGGTCTCCCGACCGAGCAGGTTCCGGATCCCGGCACGCTCGGCGACATCGGAAATCCGCCGACGGATCTCGGTTCGATCCATACCGAGGTTCTCGGGCCCGAATGCCAGTTCGGCCTCGACCGTGGCACCCACGATCTGCTTGGCCGGATCCTGGAGGACCGTGCCGATGATGGCGGCGAGGTCGCGGAGGCGAAGCTCGGTGGTGAGCCGGCCGTTCACGCGCACGGAGCCGCTAAGCTCGCCCGGATAGGCGTGCGGAATCAGGCCGTTGATCGCGCGAATGAGGGTGCTCTTTCCGCAGCCTGACGGCCCGGCGACGAGGAGGACCTCGCCGGCCTCGACGGTCAGGTCGATGTCGCGAATCGCCGGTTCGGATGCCCGGCGGTAGCGGTAGGTCAGGCCCTCGATCCGGACGACGGGTTCGGCCATGTGGCGCGCGACGAGGTCAGCCGCGCCGAATGCGAACGGGCCGGCCGAGGGCCAGGTGCAGGCGTTCGGCCGCGTTGCCCTGGTTGACCGCCAGGGACAACTGCCCTTCCGAGTCCTCCATCAGCAGCGATGCGCCGAGCGGCACGCGACCGAAGGTGCGCTCCCAGACCGTCGATTCGATGACCGCCGCGGCTCCGTCGTGGGCCGGGAATTCGAGGACGACGGGATGACCGGGCGCCAGCGTGCCGATGGCCGCCTCGAGGTCCGCCGGTGACCCGGCGAAGGTGACGTTCCCGTAGATCATGACGTGGACGATCTCGCTCTCCAGTACGCCGTCGCGAACCGCGGCCTGCGGGTTGGCGAGCCGGACCAGGGCGCCGGGTTCCAATGCACGTCCCACCGACGCGATCGGCGTGCCCATGGCGAGGTGCGCGGCCATCGGGGCGAAGATGTCCCGGCCGTGGAAGCTCGAGGTCACCACCGGCAGCATCAGTGACGGGTTCTCCAGGGCGTGGGCACGGACGACGCCGCCGAGTCGGTCGGCCGCCGGCATGAGGAGGCCGTTGTCCGGCCCGACGAGGACGTCGCCACGGGCAACCTCGAGTGCGACCCCGAGGCGTTCCGTGCCGACCCCCGGATCGACGACGGCGACGTGGACCCCGCGGGGCATGTGGGGCAGGGCGAACACGAGCGTCGCCGCGCCATCCCGGATCGAGAACCGCGGGATCTGGTGGTTGATGTCGATGATCAGCGCCTCGGGCGCGATCTGGTACATGACTCCGCGGCAGACCGCCGGTGCGGCCGGCCCGAAGTCGGTGGCAAAGGTGATGACCGGCCTGGTCATCGTGGTGCTCCTGCCGGTCGAATCCGGACCGGCCGGTCGACGTCCACGCCGAACAGCTCGGCGGCACTCCCCTGGTTGACGGCGATGGCCAGGTGCCCGAACGAGTTCGAATAGATCAGCGCCGTTCCAAGCGGGCGCTCGCCGAAGGTGCGGCTCCATGGCGCGGTCGCCTCGACCCGCTGTGCCCCGTCGTGGGCCGCGAATTCGAGGACCAGGGCCCTCCCCGACTCGAGTGGGCCGGTCGCCGCCTCGAGATCGGCCGGCTGGCCCGCCAGCCGGACATTGCCGAACGAATCGACGAACAGGACCGTCGTCTCGAGAACGCCGGCGCGGACCGTCGGCGTCGGGAACTCGAGCGCGACGAGGTCGTCGAGGGCGATGATCCGACCCACCGATTCGAACGGTCGGCCCGCAGCCAGGTGGGCGCCGACCGGCGCGAAGACATCGCGTCCGTGAAACGTCGAGGTCAAGGTATCGAGCATGAGGTCGCGGTTCTCGAGGATCCGCGCCTCGGTCGCGCCGCCGAGGACCGCGGCCGCCGGCCGGAGGACGCCGTTGTCGGGCCCGACCAGGA
>SCTE01000154.1 GCA_004298915.1 Chloroflexota bacterium
GCCGCAGGGCGGGCGCAAGGAAGTGTACGAGCGGGTGCGAGCGGAGTATGCGCGGCGGTTCGGCCTCGAAGTGGAGCCGCCGCTGGGATTCAACAACACCTTTGCCATGGTCATCCGCGGCGAAGATGCGGAGCGCCTGCACGTGAAGACGCTCTCCCAGGTGGCGGCCTACACGCCGCAATGGCGCGCCGGCTTCGGCTACGAGTTCCTGGAGCGGCCGGACGGCTACAAAGGTCTGGCGGAGACCTATCACCTGAAGTTTGCCGGGCAGCCGCGCATCATGGACCTGGGCCTGCTCTACCGCGCACTGCAGGAGAAGCAGGTGGACATGGTGGCGGGCAACTCCACCGACGGCGTCATCGATGCGCTGGGCATGGTGGCGCTCGAAGACGACCGCCAGTACTTCCCTCCCTATGAGGCGGTGCCGGTGGCGCGGCGGGAGACGCTGGAGCGGCATCCCGAGGTGCGGAGGGCGCTCGAGGAGCTGACGGGAAAGATCTCCGAGGCGGAGATGCGGCGGATGAACTACGCCGTGGATGGCGAGCATCGCAACGTACAGGAAGTGGTGCGGGAGTTCCGGAGGACCAAGGGGCTCTGAGGACAACCGACAATTGTCAATCGTCAATCCGGAAAGGGATGGTAGATTGAAGACGGACGGGCCTGTAGCTCAGCGGTCAGAGCAGGGGACTCATAATCCCTTGGTCCCAGGTTCGAATCCTGGCGGGCCCATTGCGGTTCCATGTACGGTTGTGCAGGAGGAGGTCCCTCGGCAGCAGCGGCCCGACGCCGATTTCATCCGAGGTAACAACCGGGCTCTAGAAGCGGTCATCCGACATGGATCCTGGAGATGGAGTGAAAGAGCCCAAAGACATTCAGGAGCCACAACACGACTCCGATCACCACGACCGCATTCAGGATCGACTTGATGGACCCCGCCATCGGCACGAAGCGATTCACCAGCCAGAGCAACACACCCACGACCACCAGAACCATGATCAACTGAAGTAGAGGCATTTGTTTGGCGCACCTTTCTATTCCTGGGCGACGCATCCCTCGGTTCGAATCCGAATCAACGGGTTGTGGCGCCCCGCAGTACAGGTCAATCATCGGCTCTTGGACGCCCTGGGTCTGTCCCATGTTGCACAGCAGGAACACTCGGGGGCGCTCCAGCACCGCCCGCCCTAGCGGCCTGCCCCGGTCGATGCGACTTCCTTCGCCGTCGCGAGCTTCAACTGGTCCACGTTGAGAAGAGCCTTCTGCCATTCTTCGCGGTCCTTCTTTTTCGCGACCACACGTTGCCGGTCCGCGTAGAAGTGGACGATATTCGCCTGTAGCTCCGGGGTCAGCCCGACGAACTTGTTATCGACCAGTTGGCCCACCAGCTTGGCGTATGCGTGGTCCGTCATTGCATACTCGCCGGCGTTTGTCGCCTTCCCGGTATCGAGGTCCCGATTCGCCAAGGCGATCTCCCGGGTCTGCAGTTGCTGGAGGAGGACGCGGTACTGGTCCACAGTATCGTTGATGCTCTTCATGTACATGGCTTCGGTCTCGCGAGTCGGAACCTGGAACTTGATCGCCCTGAAGGGACCGATCTTGGGGACGGCCCGGAACAGCACGGCCAGCATTCTCGCGCCGAAACCAGGCTTCTTGTACCCCGTGCCCCACTCGCGCTCATACTCTGCGCGGCTGAGATTGAAGAGGAACTTCTTCTTGTCGAACGACGGGTTCTCTTTGATCAAGTCCGGCTCGTTGGTTGCCAGGGCAACGCGGGTCATGGTGGGAATGATGTGACCGATCGAATAGCGGTAACTGCCGATGCTCAAGTCCAGGTTCATGAAGACATCCTTCAACTCGATGCCGTAGGTCTTGAGAAAGGCCCGCTCCAGCACCGGCTTGGCGACCTGGAAGCCGATGAAGTCGTGGTAGGAATCCGAGGTGTAGCGCTGCTTGGCGACCTGGACTAGGTCAAACCCGAACTCG
>SCTE01000155.1 GCA_004298915.1 Chloroflexota bacterium
CCGGGCCTGGTCGGGTGCCGCGCCTGGCCTGGTGCCGGGCCGCGATCCCGTCGTCCACGCCCGGTGCGCGGATGCGCCGCAACCGCGATCGACTCCGGTGTGGTCTGGGGAGATTGAGATCGCTCTGGTGCAATTCTGACCAGTACCAATTCATCGCCGGCCGCCGTACTATCGATGGGTCTTCATGGGCCGCGTTCTTGGCGGCCAGGCAGGGTCCTTTTGCACTCCGTGCTTCTGCAGGGAGTGCGCCAGGCAGAGGAGTGGTCCTCGCCACGCTTCGGGGGAGGCAGCGCATGTCGGTTTCCCGTTTCGCTTCACACGTTGGCGCACGATCGCGCCGGGGGGTGACCCTGGCGCTTGCCGCGCTCTTCGCGTGGTCGCTGGTGCTGCAGGCCATGAGTGCCGCGTCGCCGCCGATCGTCCGCGGGGCCCAGGAGGTGGTCTGCGGGATCACGCCCCTCGATGTCGAGATCATCATCGACAACTCGAGCAGCATGGACACCGGCTCGCCGTCGCGCCTGACGCGAGCCAAGGCGGCTGCGACCCAGCTCGTCAATGACCTCGACGCCAACGGCGGCGTCGGTACGGGTGGACTCCACCGACTTGCCGTGACGACGTTCGGGGGAACGACCGCGGTGGCGCTCGACACGCCGCCCGACGCCCGATGGGCGTCCAGCGCCGCAAGTCTTGCGGCCGGCATCGCTTCAATCACTTCGAGCGTCGGCACGCCGCTCAAGGACGGCATCCTGGCCGGTGCCCTCGACCTCTCGACCAACAGCCGACCCTCCCCTGCAAGGCACATCCTCGTGCTGATCTCGGACGGGAAGCCGCATCCAGCGGCTACCCAGACCCCGAGTGCGGGCGACGTGGCCACCTATCTCGCTTCCGCCGACGAGGCGTTCTCCATCGGGATCGACCTCGACACCGCACTGATGGCAAGTCTCGCCACGGATGCCAGCCATTACTTCCCGCTCACGAGCGCCTCGGGCCTGCCCGCAGCGTTCGCCGCGATCTACCAGAAGATTGCCTGCCCGAGCATCGCGCTCGAGAAGTCGGCTTCCCCGTCGACCTACAAGGCCGTCGGCGATGTCGTGACCTACACCTACAAGGTGACCAATACCGGCAACGCGGACCTTCAGGGCCCCGTCACGGTGACCGACGACAGGGCCACGGTCACGTGCCCTGACGGCGATCTCGCCATGGGCGCCGTGATGACCTGCACCGCGAGCTATGTCATCACCCAGGCCGACCTCACGGCAGCCTCGGTCACCAACACGGCGCAGGCCCACGCCGGCGGCGTTGACAGCAACACCGCCACGGCAACGGTCACGCTAGCCCCGACCTCGTCCGTACTCTCGGAAACGTCAGCGCCGACGGCGCGACCGACGCTTCCGCCAACCGATGCACCCAACGACGATGCTGGGTCGAGCACGCCGGGCCTCGGCCTGATGCTCGCCCTGCTCGTCCTCGCCGGGATCGGCCTGGTGACGGGGCAGCTTGCCTCGGCGCCACGTCGGCTCCGCCGGGAGGAGATCCGCCGGCGCTAGCCGCGGCCATCACTCCCGGGACCTGACCCTTGGGTCCCCGAGACCTGGACGGGGCGCGCTTGCCTGAGCGTGCCCCGTCTATTCATGTCCGGGCGAGGCGAGGCCCGCCCGGGACCATCGTCGGTGCACCGTGCCCCATCCGGTGCGTGCCTGCACCAGCGGTTTCGGCGGTCTGTGCGGTCGTGTCCGGACGAGGGTGGATCAGGGGCTTCGGAAGTACTGGACACGGGGTAGGACGATCGGCGATCCTGTGCATCCGCTGCATCCCGATCAACCATCAGGCAAGCGCCCAATCATCCAGACCGGTGCAGCTCAGACCACCTCGGAGGGGACCGATCGATGGAACTCAATCACACGGCGCGGCGCGTCTCGACCATCCGCAAGATCGGCTGGCTGAGCGTCGCCTCGATGCTCGCGCTCGCGATGCTGGCGCCCGCCGCGGCACCAACGCTCGCGGCTGCGGACAAGGTTCTTGTCTGTCACGCTGCGGGCCAGGTTGGCACGCTCCAGTTCGTGACGCTCAGCGTCCCGGCCAACTCCGGAGGGTTCCCGCAGGGCCACTTCACCGAGGGCGGCACGACTGAGGCCGGCCATGAGTTCGACTACCTCGGGGCGTGCGTCGGGGACACGACGACGACCACGGACACGTCGACGACCACGAGTTCGAGCACGAGCTCAACGACCTCGACGACGACGAGCTCGACCACGACCAGCTCAAGCACGACCCAGACATCTACGACGACGAGCTCGACTACGACCGGCACGACCACGACGCCGTCGCAGAGCATCTTGGCTGAGACCGACGTCCCGGCCGTTTCGCTCCCGCCGACTGACGGCATGTCCGGGTCATCCGCGCCGTCGTCCGAGGGCTGGCGAATGCTCCTCGTCATCGCTGCGGCGCTCCTCGCGAGCGTCATGGTGATGGCACCGACCAGGGTCGCGAGCCGCCGCCGCTAGATCACTCTCCCCGGGGGGAGCGATGCACGAAGGCCGGAGCGGGTAACCGCCCCGGCCTTCTCGATTCCCGCGCCGCCGCCTAGGGGATCTGGCGGAACGGGAAGTAGGCGGCAAAGCCGATGAGGTATGCCGCCACGTAGCCAACCTGAACGGCGCGCGGGAGGCCGGAGCGAAGGAGCAACAACGCGATGGCCGCGCTCAAGGCAGGCACGACGGGCAGGAAGTAGTAGATGTAGGTAATCCGGTTGCTGATAAGGGCCAGCGCCACGTACGGCAGGTAGTTCGCGCCCATCCAGATCACGGCCCAGGTCGCCAGTCGACTTCGCCGCCGCCAGGCACTCCAGATCGCGAACGGAATGGCCAGGGCCATGGCGCCCAGCAGGACCGGGTTCATCGCGCCGCGGAAGTCGATTGTCGCGTGCGTTGCGATGACCTTGCCGTCCGTCGAGGTATCGGTCGCCACGCGCAGGTAGCGCATCTCGCAGTCGTTGGTCAGCCATTGCCACGGGGCGCTGTCGTTCGAGATGCAGTCTGTGGGCGGCCCGCCCGGGCGGGTGAGACCGGCCCCGTATTCGAGCATGTCGCGCACGTGGTCGACGGGGCTCGAGTACGACGAGAATCTGGCATCGAGTGCCCACAGCCCCGTGCCCGCCACGAGCAGCACGCCGGCAAGGATCGACACGGCCGGGCGGAAGGCGGTCCAGCGGAAGCCACGGCCGGCTCTCCAGGCACCGCCCATCGCGAGAGCGACCAAGACGAGCAGGGCGAGCAGACCGTAGAGGGCGGTCAGCTTGACGAGCAGGCCGAGGCCGACGAGGGCTCCGGCCGCCATCCATCGGGCCCGAAGGGCAGCCCATGCGCTCAGCAGGAGGGGGGCCAGGACCATCATGTCGAGCGTTCCGATCCGGCCATGGACCATCGCCAGGTTGTCGAAGGCGAAGATCCCGACGGCAAGGACGCCCAGCCAGGCCGACTCACCCGCGGATCGGACGATCTTGTACAGCGCCCCGAGCGCAATCATCCCGGCGATGACGCTGGGCAGGCGCCAGCCCAGCCCGTTGTCCCCGAAGACGGCCATCGATGCGGCGATGACGAGCTTGCCGAGTGGCGGATGTTCGGTATTCGGGTCGATCCCGGGAGCGGACCCGAAATAGTGCGCGCCAGGGGTCAGGTCCCATCCGAGGATGACCCGTGCGGCGTTCACGTAGTAGGCCTCGTCGAAGATCAAGGTGCCGGCGGGGATCGCCAGCCACACGGCACGCGCCACGAACGCGGCGAGCAGGACGAGCGCGAGGACGCGTTCCGGATCCCGGAGCCCATCGCCGAGACGGGCCAGGGGCATCCAGCGCGAAGCCTGCGTGGCTCCCGGAGGAGCCGCGGGCATTGAGCGGTCCATGGCCATCGCCTCCCGACTCCTCGATCTGGC
>SCTE01000156.1 GCA_004298915.1 Chloroflexota bacterium
CAGTCCCGCCGCTCAAGCCAGGGGTCACGATCGTCCACGCCCAGCGGGCCGATGCCTCGGGCAACACCCAGGTCTGGGGGCTTCTCGGTTGCCAGAAGGAGGCGGCCTTCGCCGCCGAGCGCGTGATCGTGGTGGTCGAGGAGCTGGTCGACGAAGCCGTGATCCGGGCCGATCCCAACCGGACGATCATCCCCGGTCTGATCGTGGACGCCGTGGTCGTGGAACCGTTCGGTGCCCATCCGTCGTACGTCCAGGGCGCCTACGATCGGGACAACCGCTTCTACCTCGATTGGGACGCGATCACCCGTGACGAGGCCAGCCTCCAGGCCTGGCTACGCGACTGGGTCCTCGACCTCGACGGGCGCGCCGCCTACGTCGACAAGCTCGGCCCCGATCGCATCGCGTCGCTCAGGCCGGGATCGGCACCCTCGGGCGTCGTGGAGTACGGGGACTACCGATGAGCGACGGGCCGGCCGCGCGGACCTCGCCGTTCTCGAAGTCCGAGATGATGATCGTGGCGGCCGCCCGCGAGCTGGCCGGCCAGCGGGTCTGCTTCGTGGGCGTGGGCCTGCCCAATATCGCCGTCAACCTGGCCCAGCGCACGGTCGCGCCGAGCCTCGAGCTCGTCTACGAAGCGGGCGTCTTCGGGGCTCGGCCTGCCCGGCTCCCGCTGTCGATCGGCGATCCGACGATCGTGACCGGCGCCACGGCCGTCGTCTCGATGTACGAGCTATTCAGCTTCTACCTGCAGGGCGGGCTCGTGGACGTCGGGTTCCTCGGGGCTGCCCAGATCGACCGGTTCGGGAACATCAACACCTCCGTGATTGGCCCGTACGCTGAGCCGAAGACCCGGCTGCCGGGGAGCGGTGGCGCCTGCGAGATCGCGATCAATGCCCGCCAGGTGTTCGTGATCATGCGCCAGAGCGCGCGCTCGTTCGTGGACAGGATCGACTTCCGGACGTCGCCCGGGAACCTCGGGGGGGCCGAGCAGTCGGAGCGCATCCGACGCGAGGGCGGGTGGCTCGGTCGCGGGCCGTCGGTCGTGGTGACTGACCTCGGGATCTGGCACTTCGACGATGACGGGGAGATGCGCCTCGATTCGCTCCATCCGGGCGCGACGCTCGAAGAGATCCGCACGACGATCGGGTGGGAACCGCGCATCGCCGCCGATGTCGAGATCACAGCCGCGCCGACGTCGGAGGAGCTCCGGCTCATTCGCGAAGAGCTCGATCCGGGCGGGGCGTACACCAGCTAGCGGCCGATGCCCGGGCCATACGGCGCCCGGCGCGGATCGGGCCGTTGCCCGGCTCAGCCCGGCTCGGCCGAGGCCCTGGCCCGGACCACGACGACCGGACACGGGGCGTTGTGGACCACGTAATCGGACACGCTGCCGAGGAAGAATCGCCCGACCGTGCCTCGCCCGTGGCTGCCGACGACGACGAAATCGACGTCTTCGCTCCGCGCCGCATCGACAATCGACTCGCCCGGTTCGCCCTCCCAGATCAGGAACGTGACCCGGACCCCGGCGGCCCGCCCGCGCGAGACCAGTTCCTGGGCCGCGGCCTCCCGACCCGTCCGTACCTGATCCACGCGGGTCCCGAAGCGCCCGCCGGGCAGGCGAAGCGACCGGGGGTCGATCACGCTGACGATGAGGAGTTCCGCGTTGAGTCCGCGCGCCAGGTCGAGTGCCTGGAGGCTCGCATCCTCCGAGGCGGGGGACAGGTCCGTGGCCAGCAGGATCCGTTTCAGGCCGGGGATCGCCAGGGGATCCGGTAGGACGACGGCCGGCATCACGGTCACGTCGCCCGGATCTGGCAGGTAAGTGCCGTCGATCCCGCGGCACTCGCGGCGGCGAGCGCGGCCGTCGCCCCCGTCTCCCGCTGGATGGCCGCCGATGCGGGGTCCTGGACCACGAGCGCCGTCACCATGCCGAACATGCCCTCGGCGCCCTCGGCGTGCTGGAGGATGTGGCAATGGAACGCCCAGGCGCCCGGCTCGGTGCAGTCGATCAGCACGTCCCAGCGCTCGCCCGGGTTGACGCCGAGCGTGTCGCATGTGAACGCCGCGGATCCGAGATCGTGGCCGTCACGCGCAACGACCTGCATCGGCACCCCGTGGAGGTGCCACGGATGCATCATGTTGCCTTCGTTCATGAAGCGGATCAGGATGCGGTCACCCAGCTTGGCCACGATCGGCTCGGTAGCCGGGAACCCACGGCCGTTGATCGTGAAGCCGCCAAACGAATCGTTGCTGATCCAGACGATGTCCTGGCTGATCCCATAGCGACGCTCGGCACGCAGCGCGGGGTCCTTCGGATGGACGATGAACGCCCCGAGGAGGCCCCGGCCGACCTGGTCGGTCGCGTTGTGATGCGAGTGGTACATGTGCGATCCGCTCGGCTCGGCCGTGAACTCATAGGCGAAGGAGCCACCTGGCGGGATCGGGTCCTGCGTGACATGGGGGACCCCGTCCATGTTGTTCGGGACGCGCTGGCCGTGGAAGTGGATACCGGTCGACTCGCGCATGTTGTTCTTGAACACCGCGCGGATTCGATCGCCCTCGATGACATCGATCCGCGGCCCAGGCCAGGTTCCGTTGAACCCGAGGCCGTCGAGCGCCGCCCCTTTGGCATCGATCCGATGCTTGATCTCGTCGATCGTGAGGTTGAAGACCTTGGCGCCACCGTCGATGACCGGATCGCCATATGGCTGGTTGCCAAGTCCCTCGACCTGGGTCGCTTCTCCCCCCAGGAATCGCTGTACGAGTTCGAGCGCGTGCGCATCGTGGGCGACGTAGTCAGGTGATCCGCTCGGCATGACGTGCCCGAGATCCGTGCTCGGGGCAGGCGTTGCCGGGAGCGGGCTCGGGCTGGATGCACCGGCTCCGTCGGGCGCCAGGGTCGGGCCATAGGTCCACGAGGGACCCTGCGCGGCAGGCGCGCAGGCCGCCACGACGGCGGCCACGAGGCCGCCGCCGGTGATGGTGGCCGCGCGGAGGAATCCGCGGCGGCTCAGGGTGGCAGATGATTGGGCAGGAGCGGGGACGGCGTCAGTAGGCATGGGAGCATGGTGGGGAGCGGCCGACAGGCCCGGAAGTGACAGGTGGCCCATAGCCACGGGCCGGTGGTCCCACGTTTCCGGGTCCGCGGTCGATCGGCGCCTCCCGCCCCGCCCGCTGGTCGCGAGGGACCGTCCGCCGCACTGCTACGCTCCGCACGTGTCCGATGAAGTTCCAAATCACGCGGCAACCGATCCGGCCGAGACGAATTCGACCCTCCAGGCGGCCATCGATGCCCTGGAACGCGCAACGCGAGCGATCGTCGGCGAACTCGATGTGGAGCGCGTCCTCCAGCTCATCGTCGACAGCGTTCGGGACCTGGTCCACGCGCGATACGCGGCCCTTGGGATCGTCGATGGCCGCGGCGGGATCGAACGGTTCATCACCAGCGGGATCACCGCCGAGGAACGGGCGGCGATCGGCCCGCTGCCCCGCGGGCGAGGCCTTCTCGGGCTGATCATCCGGGAGGGTCGTGCCTACCGCATTCCCGACATTGCCGCCCACCCGGCAGGATCCGGCTTTCCTCCGAACCACCCGCCGATGCACGCGTTTCTCGGAGTCCCGGTTCGGACAGGGGGTGCCCCGATCGGCAACTTCTACCTGACCGACAAGCAGGGCGGCGACCCGTTCAGCGAGCGTGACCAGCGCCTCGTCGAGATGTTTGCGCTCCACGCGGAGATCGCGATCCAGAACGCCCGGCTCCACGGCCGCGTCCAGCGGCTGGCCGTCCTCGATGAACGCCTGCGGATCAGTCGGGACCTTCACGACGGGATCATCCAGGGCCTCTACGCGGTGGCCCTGTCCCTCGAGGACGTACCCGACATCATGGTCGACGACCCCGCTGATGCCGCGGCGCGCGTCGATCGGGCGATCGACCGCCTGAACACGTCGATCGGCGAGATCCGCTCGTTCATCATGGACCTCGGAACCGATGCCGAGGAGGTTGCCTTCGGCGCACGACTGGCCGGGCTCATCGACGAGCTCCTGCTCACCTCCGGCGGGAGGATGGTCGTCGACCACGATCTTCGCGAGGCCATCGGGATCGACGAGTCCCTCTCGATGGAGACGTCGAGCCAGCTGCTCCAGATCGCCCGTGAGGCGCTGAGCAACGCCATCCGCCACAGCCGGGCGGGCCGGGTCGTGCTGTCGTTCCGGGTGGATGGCGACCGGGCGATCCTGACAGTCGAGGACGACGGGCAGGGCTTCGATGTCCATGCACCGCGACGAGCCGGCCATCTCGGGCTGTCCAATCTCCACGACCGGGCGGCATCCCTGGGAGGATCGGTCCGCATCGACAGCCAGGCAGGGGCCGGGACCCGTATCATCGCGTCGGTGCCACTCTCGAACGCGGAGTCTTCCAGCCCATGACTGACGCCCGGACCGCCCGGCAGCTTCGACTCCTGGTCGTTG
>SCTE01000157.1 GCA_004298915.1 Chloroflexota bacterium
GTCCGCCGGTGACGTCGACGTGGATCGTGCCCTTGCTCCACGAGCCGTCAACAATGGTCGGGATCGCGCTCGACCCGCCGCTGGCCGCGGTCGAGGGCGCTTCCGTGGGCGCGCCGGCCACCGTTGCCGGCGCGGCCGTTGCCTGGGCGGCAGGCGTCGACAGGCCTGACGTGGACGCCGGCGTCGTCGGCTGGCCGGTCGCACTCGACGAGCCGCAGCCGGTTACGACCAGGGCCACGAATCCAAGGATGGCCCATGATCGGCCGAGCAGACGTCGCGTCATCGGAGCGCCCCCTCACAGTGAGTTGGGTCATGGGGTTGCCGATCTGGTCGGCAGCATACAGGGCCACTGACATGCAATTTCGGCCTCTCGTCGCCGGCGACGCGGGCGCTCGCTGCCTTGAAGGCGTGCTCAGGCCCGTGGTATTCTGCCGGTCGCCGACGGGCGGCCAGCCTGGTTGGCCATCGGGCCGAGATAGCTCAGTTGGTAGAGCACGCGACTGAAAATCGCGGTGTCGCCAGTTCGAATCTGGCTCTCGGCACCATCACGGTGCGCGCAGCAACTCCGAGCGGAAGTGGCTCAGCTGGTAGAGCATCACCTTGCCAAGGTGAGGGTCGCGGGTTCGAATCCCGTCTTCCGCTCCATTTCTTTGCCCGCGTGCGGGCTGACGCCCTAGACTCGACCCTCGGATGCCCCTTCGTCTAGTGGTAGGACAGCGGACTTTGAATCCGTTAGGCGAGGTTCGAATCCTCGAGGGGCAGCCATTCGCCCGCCTCGCGCGCCGGCCGAGCTTCGGCCGCCTCGTCGCCGGCCCGCTTGGTGGCCCGCCCGAGTTCCGCCCGCCCGCGATCCGGCGCCTCCTATGGCACAATCCGCGGGCTGCGACCCGAGGCGACGTGGTGAAGTGGCTTAACACGGAGGTCTGCAAAACCTCTATTCAGCGGTTCGAATCCGCTCGTCGCCTCCACTCCCTTCGACCTCCAATCCCGATCGTCCGAGGCGCGGTAGGCTGAGCCCATGCGTCCGACCCAGCTCCCGGCCCGGCTCGAGCCCATCGACGTCCGGATCACGGCGACCCTGGCGCGCCTTGGCGTGCCGGTCCTCCGGATCGGCCTTGGGGTCGTCTTCCTGTGGTTCGGCGCGCTGAAGTTCTTCCCGGGCGCGAGTCCCGCCGAGGCCCTCGCCGCGCGCACGATCGAGGTGATGACCTTCGGGCTGGTCGGGCCGGCGGTGTCCCTGCCGGTCCTCGCGGCGTGGGAGAGCCTCATCGGGCTGGGCCTGCTGACCGGCCGCTTCCTTCGCGCGACCCTGCTCCTGCTCGCGGTCCAGATGCTCGGGACGCTGACCCCGCTGCTGTTCTTCCCGGCCGAGACGTTCTCGATCTTCCCGTTCGCCCCAACCCTCGAGGGCCAGTACATCATCAAGAACGTCGTGCTGATCGGCGCGGCGATGGTGGTCGGGGCCACGGTCCGCGGCGGGCGCCTGGAGCCCGATCCTCCCGACGCGACCGCCTGACGTTCGGTACGCTGCGCGAGCCGGAGTGGCGGAACGGCAGACGCAGCCGACTTAAAATCGGCAGCCCGCAAGGGCGTGAGGGTTCGAGTCCCTCCTCCGGTACCAGGTCTGTGGCCGACCGCGCGGCGGTCAGCGGCCGAAGAGGCCGGCCAGACCCTTCGACTTGCGACCGAAGGTCGCGTCACCCGATGCGATGCCGGCCAGGCGGGCGGCGAACCGCCCGAGCGCGATGGCAGGTGCCGACTTCGGCGCGCCGAGCACGACCGGGACGCCCTCGTTGACGCTCTTCAGGAAGGCGAACGCGTCGTACGGGATCGTCAGGGCGACCTTGGTCCCGAGCGCCTCTTCGATGTCGGCCGGCCGGAGCAGCTCCCGCGCGAAGATCGAGTTGAGGACGTAGGAGACCTCGGCGGTGCCCTGGGCGTCGCCGGCGAGGATCTCGGCGAAGGCGTGGACCGCCTTGATCGCCGGGAACTCGGGCGTCAGCACCACGATCAGGTCGGTCGCGCGCGTCAGCGCGGTCTCGGTTCCCGGGTCGATCGAGGATCCGGCATCGACCACGACGAACTGGAAGGCCGCCGAGGCCGTCGAGAGCATGGTCCTGACCGTCTCCTGCGGCAGCCCCCCGGACGTCAGCTGGGCGGACCCGCCGAGCACCTGGAGGCCTGACCCGTGGCGGTCCAGGGCCGCCGTGAACAGGCCTGGCTCGCGGAGCGTCGCCTCGTCCTCGGCGACCTCGCGGATCGTCATCCGGGGGGTCATGTTGAGGTGCGTCGCGACCTGCCCGAACTGGGCATCGAGATCGACGATCACGGTCGAGCCCGGGACCTGGGTGGCGAGCCAGGTGGCGAGATTCACGGCCACCGTCGTGGTCCCCACGCCACCCTTGGGCGAGTAGACCGCGATGACCCGCCGCTGGCTGCCGTCCCGGATCGACGTTTCCTCGTGATCCGAGGGGGTCAGGTCGCGTGATCGTCGCAGGCGGACCGCGAGGGCTTCCACCCGGGCGTCGAGCTCGAGGGGGTCGAACGGGCGACCCATGACGTCGTCTGCCGAGGCCTCGAGCAGCTCGATCCGATCCTCGATGTCCTCGGAATCGGTGATCGACAGGATCGGCAGGGCGGCGAGTGCCTCCGTCCCGCGCAGGAGCCGGCAGGCCGCGATCGACTCGGCGACGGGCCCGACGAAATCGAGCACGATGACCTCGGCGTTGGCGGCCGCCGACCCCGAGGCAATCGCCTCGGCCGGACTGCCGGCGCTCGTGACCTCGTGACCCGACGCGCGCAGGGCATCGGCGACCGAGGTGTCGGGCGCGACGGAGATCAGCAGGATTCGGCTGGTGGGCAAGGGGAGTCCTCTGTCGGCGAGCTGGGCCGGACGACCCACGGCTGCTGAGAATACAACGGCGGGAGGCATGGTAGACTCCCGGCCCACCTTTCCGCTCCGCGTCCATCCGGATAGCAGGGCATACCCATT
>SCTE01000158.1 GCA_004298915.1 Chloroflexota bacterium
GAGGTTGACTGACGCGTTCCAGGCGAGCATCAAGCGGACGTGCGCGGCCAGGGCCGCACGAACATCCGCGCCGAGCCGGACGCCGCTGAACTCGAGGCTCTCGGCCACGGCCTCGAGGGCATCGTCAAACACGGACGGGAGGGCTGGGAGGGACTCGACGCGCGTCGGGAGCGGATCTCGCTGGTCGTTCAGGCTGTCATCCCCTGACTGGGTCTTCCAGCCGCCACGAGAGCCGCCCCCGGCGACGACGTTCGTTCGCAGCCGTGGCGCCGGTCTCTCGCGCTGTCATCGGATTCGCGGTCGGGTTTCCCCGGACCCCTCGTACAGCGCGCTCCCCGAAGCCGTTCGGTGCGGATGGCCGACGCTACGGGTCGCGATGAGCGTGGTCAACCCGGTTATCCACGGCAGCGTGACGATTTCGCGGCGCCACGTGGATAACTCGTCCGTGCCCCCGATGCCTGGTGGGGATCGGCGTCGCTCCGCCCGTGCCGCCGCCGGCGACGACGGTCAGCCCTTGCCGCCCCGAACCGGCCGCCCGAGCGTTCGACGGACGACGTCGACGACCTCCTCCACGTAGCGATCGGCCTCACCGTGCTCGGCGGCGGTTCGCACGCAACCCTGGACGTGATCCTCAAGCACGAGAATGGCGAGCGAATCGACGGCCGCTCGAAGCGCGGACGTCTGCTGGAGGATGTCGACGCAGTATTCCTCGCGTTCGATCATCCGGGCGATGCCGCGAACCTGGCCCTCGATTCGTGCCAGCCGCCGCACCAGCTGCGCCTTGTCCTTCGAATAGCTGTGGCGGAACGTGTCGCCGGACAGGGCATGGGCGCCTGCGTGTCCCTGGGTCTCGGGCATGGCGGTCGATTCAACTCCGTGCGTTCGATCGGC
Source organism: Chloroflexota bacterium (assembly GCA_004298915.1). Classification (GTDB taxonomy): domain Bacteria; phylum Chloroflexota; class Limnocylindria; order Limnocylindrales; family CSP1-4; genus UBA5189. Next base: position 892 of record SCTE01000158.1, read on the forward strand.
AGCAGGGGTCGCGCCGGTCGGTGGCGATGATACCCCCTGGGGGTATTCGTCGGCAAGGAGGCGCCCGACTCGTCGCGCTCCCGGCCGGTCGGCTACACTCCGCGTGGATGGCTCCTCGCGACCCACAGCGCGCGCTCCCCGACGGGCTCAACTGCACCGTCTGCAACGAGCCCGTCCCCGCCGACCGGATCCGGCTCCTCGCTCGACGGGAGGACCTGACGTTCATCCAGGTCGAGTGCGATCGATGTGGCAGCACCGCGCTCGAGTTCGTGGCCGCTCAGCGCGATGATGGCGCTGCCGAGCCCGAGCCCATCTCATCCGACGACGTGATCGCGATGCACGAGTTCCTGGCAGGCTGGCAGGGCGACGCCCGGACGCTCGTTGCGCCGACGAGCGGGACCCGCGGGCCGACGGAAGGGGGCCCTCGACCTTGACGTCTCCGCTGCCGCGGCCCGATGGCGGCGTTGAAGCCGCCCTGTCGCCGGCGCAGCAGGCACCCGTACCGGGCACGGCCCCAGCGCAGCCCGCCGTTGACGCGTCCGGCCGCCCGTGGCCTGTCTTCGCCCATGCAAGCGAGGCCGAGATGGCCCGGATCCTCGACTTCTACGCCGTCCGCTGGGACTACGAGCCGCGCACGTTTCCGATCCTCTGGAACCTGGACGGCGCCGTGGTCGAGAGCTTCTCGCCCGACTTCTACCTTCCGGAACTGGACCTGTACCTCGAGATGACGACGCTCAAGCAACGACTCGTGCGGAAGAAGAATCGCAAGCTGCGGCGCCTTCGCGAGCTCTATCCGGCGATCAACATCAAGCTGTTCTACGCCCGTGACTTCCGGGCCATGATGCTCAAATACGGGCGCCTGGCCCTCGCCGACTCGCTGTCCGGCACGCTTGGCCAGATCTCGTCCGAGCGCATCGATCCCGGTCCGGTCGCGTCATCGGGCCCGACTTCCGACTCGCTCGAGCGTGCGATCGCGGATCCGTCCCCGAGTCCGCCGTCGCTCAAGGGCAGTGCCAACCGGAGTCGTCGAGGACGGAGCCCTGCGGCCGGACTTGAGGCTATGCTCGGCTCGGTGCATGGCGTCGCCGGCCCGGGGTCGATCCCCGTCGCCGTTGCCGTGCTGACCCCGAACGAGGAGGCCACGGACCAGCGATGAGGACCCCCACCGATCTCCATGCCGACATCGGCGAGGTCCTGCTCGAGGAGGGCCAGATCCAGGCCCGGATCCGGGAGCTGGGCGCCCAGATCAGCACCGACTACGCCGGCCGCCGCCTGACGCTGGTCAGCGTCCTCAAGGGCTCCCTGCCCTTCATGGCCGATCTCATGCGCGCCATCTCGCTGCCGCTCCGCATCGATCTCATGGAGGTGAGCTCGTACGGTGGCGCAACGACCGAGTCGTCGGGCCTGGTCCGGATCCTCAAGGATCTCTCCTCGTCGATCGAGGGCGAGGAGGTCCTCATCTGCGAGGACATCATCGATACCGGCCTGACGCTGAACTACCTGATCCGCTATCTCGGCGGCAAGAAGCCCGCCTCGCTCCGCATCTGCACGCTCCTCGACAAGCCGGCCCGACGGCTCGTCGAGATCCCCGTGGACTACACCGGGTTCACGATCCCCGACCAGTTCGTCGTCGGCTATGGCCTCGACTACGACGAGCTCTACCGGAATCTGCGGTTCGTGGGCGTGCTGAGGCCCGAGGTCTACACGACACCCGAATGAGCAGCCACCGTCGCCCCGTCGGGCGGGCCAGGATTCTTGCCGCCGCGGGTGCCCTGGCCATGCTCGTCGGCTCCGTGCTTCGCTGGTGGCGGGTCGGCGGCGCGAACGGCCTGCCGGAGATCAGCGGCAACGCGTTCGACGGGCTCGGGATGGTCGTCTTCGTGGTGGCGCTCGTCACGATCGCGATCGTCACCCTGCCGTACGCCACGGACCGACCGGTTGCGGCCGACCAATGGCTGTCGTACGCGATCCTCGCGGTCGTCGGCTGGCTGGCGTTCGTGCTCCGGATCGTTGACCTTGCGATGCTCGGCGCTCTGGCCATCCCCGAACCGACGGCCGTCTTCAGCAACGGACCCGGCCTGTGGGCCACCGGCGTCGGGCTGGCCATGCTCGCCCGGGCCGCCTACGACATCAGGAGGGCCCCCGGCATCCGCTGATTCGCGGGATCCGGATCCGCCTCGATCGTCCCGTAGGCGCGAACGTCGATGCCGAGCCAGCGGACCCAGCCGTCGTCGGCCGTCGCGACCCGGATCACGTAGCGCCCGTTCGGCCATGCCTGACCGCGCTGTCCGCCGGATTGCGTCGCCCACATGGCGCCGTACGGCCCTGATTCGACGTCCGGGATCAGCGTGACGTCGACGCTCGTGACCCGGGCGCCGTCGAGGCGGAACGCCGACGCCTGCAGGTCGCCGGGCGGATGCAACGGCCCGTCAACGGGGGCGCACCAGCCGAGCGCGAGTACGTGCGCCGTGACCACCGGCATGAACGGGATCGACGGGTCGAGCGGACTCGTCGCCTCCCCGGCATCGGTGGCCCGCCAGACGTAGGCGATGCCGCCGGGCCACGTTTCGATCGACGCGATCCGCCAGCCGAGTGGCTCGGTGCAGGCAAGGCTCCGCCTGGCCGGCACGGCGGCGGAACCGCGCCTGGTGAGCGGTGCGTGACCGGCGGGACGTGGCTCCGCAGCCCGGGGCGGACTGATCCCCGATCCGGCCGTGAACCTGCCGAGGCCCGATGCCGGCCAGAGCGCCCCGGCGACCTGGGCCAGGACGAGGGCGATCCCCGCGGTCATCGCCACCAGCATCGGCCGGCGTGACGGAGCCGTTCGGACCGCTCGAACCTCGACGTTCAACCCGCGCGCGGTCATGGTTGACTGACTCTACGCCGGG
>SCTE01000159.1 GCA_004298915.1 Chloroflexota bacterium
CGTGGTCTCAGTGTCCTCGTCGGTGTCGGTGTCCGTGTCCTGATCGGTCCCGGTCTCGACGGTCTCGGTCGTCTCGGCCGCCTTCGGAGCGTGGCGCGCGCCGGCGTCGGACGGCTTGGCGGCCATCACCATGCCCGCGGTGAGGGTCAGGGCAACGAGGCTGATGAGCAGGGGGCGGAGGTGGCGAAGGACGATGTGCACGTGCAGGTTCTCCAGTCGTGGGTGCGGCTTCACCGAGGATAACGAACGCGGACGAGGTCCCGTTAGGGGTACGTTCGTCAGGCTCCGGCGGGACTTCGGGCCCGCCGGGCGGGTCCTCACGGGACCTGAGTGGCCGCTCCGAGCACCCAATCCAGCCCGATGACGACGATCCCGGCAGCCTCGAGGGCCCACCCGAGGCGTCCGCCGACGCTCGACCGTGTCCCCAGGCCCAGGATGCCGGCGACGAGCAGGACTGCACCCACCACGAACGGCCAATCGAGTGCTGCTCCCCCATCGCCCCCCAACGTGAACCAGGCAGCGCCCGCCGCAGCGCCGAGCGCGGCGCCCTGCACGATCCATGCCACGGGGCGGCCGAGTGCGACCGCCGTGGTCCTACGGCCCCGCTGGGCGTCCATGTCCACGTCAACGAGACCGTTCCCGATCGCCAGCCCGGCGCCGGCGAGCATCGCGATCGGCAGCACGGTGGCGACGACCTCGGGCAACGTCCCCGCGGCCCCGTACCAGGCGAAGACTGGCACGAGGGGCAGGGCGAGGGTGAGCGGCACCCAGCTCAGCGCGGATCTCGAGAGCCCTGCGTTGTAGACCAGTCCGAGCGTCAGGCCCGCCAGCGCGATGAGGAGCGTCCCGCCGCCCGAAAGCGCGGCAAGCGCCAGGCCACCGACCGCGAACAGTCCCGCGGCAACCACGGCGCTCCTGGATCGGATGAGCCCCGCCGCGATCGGCTTGACCGGGGACCGACCGCCGTCGCGGGCCGCATCCGCGACGTCATTCGATGCCCCGATCGCGAACTGGATCAGGGCCATCGATGTCGCCAGACGCAGCGCGGTCGGCAGTGGTCCGCCCGCAATCGTGGCCATGCCGAAGACGGCGAGCGCGTTGAGGAGCGAGGGAAACGGATGGATCAGCCGGATCCGCGCCGCGAGCGCGGCTGGTCGAGTCGGGAGAATCGACCGATCAGACGTAGACGAGCTCGTCGAAATGCGCGACCAGGAAGTCCGTCAGCCGGGCCCGGCTGTCGGTCGTTCGTGCCCGGAGACCCGGGACGAGCGCGAAGAGGGAGATCGTCGGAACGATGAGGTTGCCCGCGGCGTCGCGCCCGAGGGTCGCCGGGGCACCACCACCCGATGCGAACACATGTTCGAATTCAGCCTCGCTGAGGCGGGCGGATCGGCGAAATCCGTCCACGACCCGGACCACGCCGCGCCGCTTCGCGACGTCGCGCATCAACTCGGCGGCCCAGACGTCCAGCTGGTCGTCAGGCTGGTCCGCCAGGCGGGCTCGGTATTCCTCGGGATCCGCCGACAGTGCGCTCGCGCCCACGCGACCTCCTTGTTGCGTGCCGGGAATCGGTCGTCCACCGTGCGTCCGAAAGTATGCCAGATGCGACATTCGAACCCGGTGATCAGGCTCGAGATCGGGGCGCGTCAGGGACCCGGGACGACGGGCGGCTCAGAGTGAACCGGCATGGCGGTCCGCGCCGCTGCTTCCGCCGCCTGGCGCGATCCCTCGGGCCAGTCGTTGAACTTCTCGGTCAGCCACCGACCGAACGGGCCCGGGGGCTTCGGATCCGGGGCATCGGCAAGGAGCTCCAGCAGCGCCGCGGTCGTCGCCGCGGTCACCCGATCGACCGCCTCGCTCGTGGCACGTTCGCCAGTCGGGATCGGCGTCCCGATCCGGACCCGCAGCGTTCGTCGGAACCCGAGCCAGGACAGCCCGTTGAGCGCGACTGGTACCACGGGCACCCCGGCGCGGAGCGCGAAGTACGCCGCGCCGGGCTGGAGGGGCAGGAGGTTCCGCTCGCCGACGTGGATTCTCCCCTCCCCCGCGATCGCGAGGACTGCCCCCGAATCGAAGACCGCCTGGACGCGACGGGTGGTCTCGATGAGGTCACTCTTCGACGGCTTGAACGGGACGGGTGTCGCCGTCCAGTACATCAACCGGTTCCTGGCACCGCGTCGAAGGTCGTCTTCCTTCGGCCCGAACATGAACAGGCGGGGCCGCAGCGGCAGCGTCGCGAAGAGCAGGAACGGATCCATCCAGTTCAGGTGGTTGAAGCACAGCAGTGCCGGGGCAGCGGTAAGGTGGTCGCGTCCCTCGACCCGGAGCCGAAAGAGCAGCCGCATCAGCAGGCCGACCACGAGTCGGGACGTGTAGTAGCGGGCTGCCCGGTTCCAGCCGGGAAGCTCTGCGCGCGGCAGGCGCGATCCCTTGGTCGCGCTGGCTCGTTCCACGCCGTTCGCGTCAGGCCGATGCGACGGCGGATCGGCGCACGACGGCGTCCGGATCGAGATCCGCGAGCCTGTCCAGGACGAGGTCCGCAAGGTCGGTGGCACCGGGGGCGGGCGGAATGCTCGCGTTCGGGACGAGGACGACGGTCATGCCGGCCGCGCGTGCCGCACGCACCCCGTTGAGCGAGTCCTCGACGACCAGGCACGACGCGGGGGCCACCCGGAGCTGGCGAGCCGCCTCGAGGTACACGTCCGGCGCCGGCTTGCCGTGCTCGACGTCATCGGACGAGACAACGACCGGGATCGTCCCGGCCAGGCCGGTTGCGTCGAGCGCGACGTCGATGACGGCCCGATGGGCCGACGACGCGATCGCCACGGGCCATCTCCGGGCAATGGAACGGACGGCGGCAATCGCTCCGTCGATCTCGGGGGCCCCGCCGGCGTAGCGTCGAACCACCCGGTCCACGATGTCGGCCTCGATCTCGACGTCGGCGTCCGGAGACAGGCCCTTCCGTTCGCGCATGATCCGGGCCCAGGCCCGGGAATTGGCGCCCATGACCGCGGCGCTGTCATCGCGGGTCCAGGTCAGTCCGAGCTGCCGTGCCCAATCCTCCCGCTCCTCGTGCCACCAGATCTCGGAGTCCACGAGGACCCCGTCGAGATCGAAGATCACGGCGCGAACGGTCGATTCCTGGCGTTCGGCGAGAGCCTGGCCCATCGAGGGAGCCTAGCACTCGATGACATCGATCCGTAACAGGCGCGGGCTAGAGTGTCCGCATCACATCACAGGAGATCCCGATGTTCTTGCAGACCCGCAGTCCCGCCATGCCGACCCCCGACGCCGCCCTCCCCGGTCGGCCCGATCCGATCATGGAGCCCGGTCTCCATCACGTGAACGGTCGCCCGATCGGCGGGCCCTACCCCGAGGGCTTCGAGATCGCCGACTTCGCGTTCGGCTGCTTCTGGGGTGCGGAGAAGGTCTTCTGGCAGACGCCCGGAGTCTGGGTCACGGCCGTCGGCTACCAGGGCGGCTTCACCCCGAACGCCACGTATCGAGAGGCGTGCTCCGGCAAGACCGGCCATGCCGAGACGGTCCGGGTCGTGTTCGACCCGGCCGTCGTCAGCTACGAGGAGCTCCTCAGGGTCTTCTGGGAGGACCACGACCCGACCCAGGTCATGCGCCAGGGCAACGACATCGGCACCCAGTACCGGTCGGCCATCTTCCCGCACTCGGACGCCCAGCGCCGCGCCGCAATCGCGTCCCGCGACGCCTACCAGGAGCGGTTGACGGCCGCAGGCTACGGCCGGATCACGACCGAGATCACCGAACTTCCGGCACCGGAGTTCTTCTTCGCCGAGGAGTACCACCAGCAGTACCTGAGCAAGAACCCCGGCGGCTATTGCCCCATCCACGCGACCGGCGTGAAGCTGCCCGACGACTTCGTTGTCACGCCGCTGCAGTACGTGGAGTAGCAGATCAGTCGAACCGCCATAAGGACCGAGGGCCTATCGATAGAACTCCCACCCTAGGCATGGACTTCGTCCTGTGGTGGCGGGATCGCCGCTCGGAATCCGATCTGACGATTGAGGCGCCGCGGTCAGGGATCGGGGAGGAAACTGGCGATCAGAGACTCGAAGGCGGTCTGCACTTCGGGGGTGACGGACAACCGGACGCGCAGCAGCCATTCGACCGGCCGTCGACCCACGATGGCGATGACGCTCTCCCACTCGTATGGGACGGTGGACTGGATCGTCCTGAACGTCGTGCGTATCGCGGGGGTCGTTCCCCACAGTCGGGTCTCAGACCGGCCGGTGACGAGGAGCTCGGTCGCGTCGGTGAAGCGTTTGATATCGCGTCCTTCTTCGGTTACGCGATCGAATTCGGCGAGGGTCGCCCAAGCACCGTCCCTGAACGCGACTACTCGTATGTGCGACGCATCGTCAGGCGACTGGAATTCGAGCATGCTTCCAAACTGCCCGACCTTCCTCCAGCCCGGGGGAGCCTCGACGTGGTAGCCGGCGGTAAACCCGGATCGAATCGCCAGACGACGCAACAGCCCACTCATGAGACGACGTCTCCACGACGAAGCGGCACGATTCGGCCGCCCCAAACCGACAATATCACCGGTAAGGTCACGTCAGGCAGGCTATTTGGGGTTCACATACTCGAGGGTTCCGAGCGGTTTCTGACCGATCCACGCCACCAGCTTGAAGCTGCCGGACGACTCGAAGCGTTTGATACGTGCCATCCCGTGCATTGTCCTGCCGTTTGCCCCGATCGAGTCCCGACCGGGGATCGTGGCGGTCGCGCCACCCACTCGGGCCGCGGATCGGGTTCCGTTCGGGGCGCTAGTCCGGCTGGGTTGCCTGGGCTGCCGGCGCCGCGGCGTCGCTCACGACCTCCGCGACGGGCACACCACGCCCGGTGCTCTCCTTGATCTGGTTGAAGAAGATCGAGGCCGGCCCGACCAATCCGATCAGCAGGAGGATCTGCAGGTAGCCCAGGCTCGCGACCACGACGTTGCCGAGGGCGATGGCAATGAGCACGATCAACGAGGCGATCGTTGCGCGTCGCTGAGCGTCGCTCGACCATGCTGGTCCCGGCCGTGCGGCTCGCAGTCCATCCAGGTGAGGCAGCACCAACAGGAGGCTCCCGATGCGGATCGTGAGCGGGAGGTCCGCGTTGGTGAGCGTATATACCGCGATCGTCGTGAAGGCGATCACGGTCAGACTGAAGCCGAGCAGGACGATCCCGCGGATGCGATAGGCGACCACGGCCGATTGGGCCGCCGGACGGTGGTCGAGCGCCGAGATCAGTCCGGCAAAACCGGCCAGGGACAGGCCGAGCCCGCCCATCGCCATGATGAAGTTCTCTCCCGGCATGCCGACAAGGATACCCACTGGGAACTCGCCGTTTCCGTTGTCACGGTCGTCGTCCTGCGGCCCGTCGTTCGGTCACGGCAGCGGCGCGGCGATCTCCCAGATGTGGCCGCCCGGATCGACGAAGCTCGCCGTCCGGACACCCCACGGTCGATCCATCGGGCCGTTGAGCAATCGGACGCCCCGCGCGACGAGCTCCCCGCAGCGCGCGTCGACGTCGTCCACGTCGATCGTCAACTGGAACCGGGATCCGCCGTGGGTCGGCGCCACGACGGCCGGCCCGATGAGCTCGCCGGCCGCGGACGCGACGAGAAGGTTGACCAGCGTCCCGCCGAACCGGAAGACCGCGGACTCGCGATCCTCGTAGTAGACCGGCAGCCCAAAGACATCGAGGTAGAACTGCTTCGCGACCGCGAGGTCATCGACGAACAGGGTCACCGCAGCGATACCCTGAGCCCAGCCGTTGGTCCCCGATTCGACCATTGACGCCTCCTGTCTTCCGTTCCGGAACCGCTCCATCGTGGCACGGGCCGCGTGATCCGGCAGCGCCGCGGTCCGGGGCCCGACCGGACCGCCGATGCGCCTCGGCTCCACTAGACTGGCGCGGTGCCAGCGCCCCGCGACCCCACGATGACGCCGGGCCCCTCGATGTGGCTGGTGCGGCACGGCGAGACGGAGTGGGCGCGAACGGGCCGACACACGGGCCTGACGGACATCCCGCTCACCGCAACCGGTCGCCAGGAGGCGATCGATCTTGTGCCGCGGCTGGCCGGCCACGTATTCGCCGCGGTCGTCTCGAGTCCGCTGTCGCGGGCCCTCGATACGGCCCGCTTGGCAGGGTTCGCGGATCGCGTCGAGGTCGATCCCGACCTCGTCGAGTGGGACTACGGCGATGACGAGGGGCGTACGACGCCCGAGATTCGCGCCGAGCGGCCGGACTGGACGATCTGGTCCAGCGGTCCGGCGGGCGGTGAACGGCTCGAGGACGTCGCCGCGCGGGTTGACCGGGTGATCGCCCGCGCTCGCGCGATGGACGGCGTGACGCTCTGTTTCGCCCATGGCCACCTGTTGCGCATCCTCGGGGCGCGCT
>SCTE01000015.1 GCA_004298915.1 Chloroflexota bacterium
GATCCGGAGCCCCGATCAATGCTCGACGAACTGACGAGGCTCACCGCCCACGGCATGGCCAGGGCGCTCCGGGTCGGCGATGTCAGCGCGCGCGACCTGGCGATCGCCCACCTCGACGTGGCCGAGCGACAGAACCACGCCCTGAATGCGTGGCTGACGATTGACCGGGACGCGGCGCTCGCCCAGGCCGAGGCCGCCGACGCGACGCTTGCCCGTCGCCGGGCGGAGGGTGGCGAGGCGCTCGCTGACCTGCACCCGCTCCACGGAATCCCGATTGCGCTCAAGGACCTGATCAGCGTCGAGGGCGGCCAGTGCACCGCCGGCTCGCGGATCCTCGAGGGCTACCGGGCGCCCTATGATGCCCACATCACCGAGCGACTCCGGGCCGCCGGAGCGGTCTTCCTGGGCAAGACGAACATGGACGAGTTCGCGATGGGCTCGTCCAACGAGTACTCGGCCTACGGACCGGTCAGCAATCCCTGGGACCTCGACACGGTCCCGGGCGGCAGCAGCGGCGGTTCGGCCGCCGCGGTGGCGGCGCACCATGCCCCCGTCTCCCTTGGGACCGACACGGGCGGGTCGATCCGCCAGCCGGCGGCGCTGTGCGGGATCGTCGGGATGAAGCCGACCTACGGGCGGGTGAGTCGCTACGGCATCGTCGCGTTCGCGTCGTCGCTCGACCAGCTGGGCCCGTTCGCCCGTGACAGCCGGGACGCCGCGGCCCTGCTCCACGCGATCGCCGGCCGCGACGAGCGCGATTCCACGTCCGCTCCGGTGCCCGTGCCCGACGACCTCATCCGGCTCGCGGAATCGGACGACGAGGCCGCCGGCTGGCTCCGCGGGAAGCGGTTCGGGCTGCCGCGCGAGTACTTCGTGGCCGGCATGGACCCGGACGTCGAACGTCGGATCCGCGAGAGCGTCGGGTTCCTCGAGGATGCCGGTGCGTCGGTCGAGCCGGTCAGCCTGCCGCACACGGATTACGGGCTGGCCGCGTACTACATCGTCGCCCCGGCCGAGGCCTCGGCGAACCTCGCCCGGTACGACGGCGTCCGCTACGGGCAGAGCCGGAGGCTGCCGGGCGCGGACTTCATCGCCGACTACCTGGCCACCCGCGGCGAGGGGTTCGGGGCGGAGGTCAAGCGCCGGATCATGCTCGGCACGTACGCCCTGTCGGCCGGCTACTACGACGCGTTCTACGTCAAGGCGCAGAAGGTTCGAACGCTCATCAAGCGAGACTTCGACGAGGTCTTCGCGACGGGGATCGACGCCCTGGTGGCGCCGACCTCGCCGTCGGTGGCGTTCCGGTTCGGTGCCCGGACCTCAGACCCCGTTTCGATGTACCTGTCCGATGCCTGCACGCTGCCGGTCAACATGGCCGGTCTGCCCGGGGTCTCGATCCCGTGCGGATTGTCCGAGGGCCTGCCGGTCGGTCTCCAGCTCATCGGGCCGGCCTGGAGCGAGGTCATGCTGTTTCGGGCCGCGCGTGCGTTCGAGGGGCTGACCGCGGCAGCGACCTGGCGAAACCAGGCGCCCCGCGACCTGGCGCTGGCCGATGATCGGAGCGGCCCCACGCCGACGGAGCGTGCGGCCGCGCTGACGGTCGCCTGAGGCAGGCATGATCCGGAGCGATCCAGGGGCCGCCGCCGCGTGCCGGTGCTCGCCTCGTCACACCCCGGGTACCCTGTAGCGGCATGACCGTCGAATCGAGGCTCCCGCTCGCGGAACGTGCGCTGGCCCAGCGCGTCCGTGACGTTCCGCCGTCCGGGATCCGGAAGTTCTTCGACATCCTCGCCACGATGACCGACGTCATCAGCCTCGGGGTGGGGGAGCCCGACTTCGATACGCCCCGCCAGATCATCGAGGCGGGCGTCGAATCGCTCCGCGAGGGCCGGACCCACTACACCTCGAACTACGGAACGGTGGAGCTGCGGCGCGCGCTGAGCCGGCACCTCGACGCCCGGTACGGCGTCCGGTACGACCCGGCCACCGAGCTCCTGATCACGGTCGGGGCTTCGGAGGCGGTGGACCTTGCGCTCCGCGCGACCTGCGACGTCGGTGACGAGGTGATCCTCCACGAGCCGTCGTACGTCGCCTACGTGCCGGCGATCGTGTTCGCCGGTGGGACGGCCATCCGCGTGGCGACCCGGTTCGAGGACGACTTCGCGCTCGACCCGGCGGCCGTCGAGGCGGCGATCACGCCGCGGACCAAGGCCCTGTTCCTGGGCTACCCCTGCAATCCGACCGGCGCGGTCCTCACCGACGAGATCCAGGACGCCCTGGCCGAGATCGCGACGCGCCACGACCTCCTCGTCTACAGCGATGAGATCTACGATCGACTCGCCTACGGCTCGTACACCCACCGGGCGCTCTCGTCGCTGCCGGGCATGCGCGAGCGGACGATCCTGATGGGCGGCTTCTCGAAGGCCTACGCCATGACCGGTTGGCGAGTCGGCTGGCTGGCGGCGCCCGCGGGCATCCTCGAAGGCATCGTCAAGGTCCACCAGTACGGGATCATGTCCGCCCCGACCGTCGCCCAGGACGCGGCACTCGTGGCGCTGGTCGAGGGCGAGCCGGACGTGGAGCGGATGCTTGCCGAATACGACCGACGCCGGCGGCTGGTCGTCGATGGGTTCAACGCGATGGGCCTCGAGACGTTCGAACCGCGCGGGGCGTTCTACGCGTTCCCGCGGATCACGTCCACGGGCCTCGATTCGGAAACGTTCGCCGCGCGGCTCCTGGAGGAGGAGCACGTGGCGGTGGTTCCCGGCAGCGCCTTCGGCGCCTCGGGCGAGGGCCACGTGCGGGCGTGCTATGCCACCAGCTACGAGCAGCTCGAGGAGGCGCTGGTGCGCATCGGCCGGTTCGTGGAGCGCACGCGGGTCGGTGCCGGATGACGGGCAATTGCGTGGAGCCCGCGGCGCGCGCGGGTCGCCCATGACCGCCACGATCGTGCCGGCCGGAAGGGCCACGGACCGCTACGAGGCCGTCATCGGCATCGAGGTCCATTGCCAGCTCAGGACGGCCTCGAAGATGTTCTGCGGGTGCTCGACCGCGTACGACGGTGCCGAGCCGAATACCCACACCTGCCCGGTCTGCCTGGGCCTCCCCGGGGCGCTGCCGACGATCAATCGCCGGGCCGTTGAGCTCGTCCTGACGGCCGGCGCGGCGATCGGCGCCACGACCCCGGCAGCGACGCGCTGGGATCGCAAGAACTACTTCTACCCGGACCTGCCGAAGGGCTACCAGATCAGCCAGTACGACCTGCCGCTCGCCGCGCGCGGCTCGCTGACCATCGACACGGGCGACGGGCCGTTCACGATCGGGATCACCCGAGCCCACCTCGAGGAGGACACCGCGAAGCTCGTCCATGCGCCGGGGCCCGACGGCGAGCGCCTGAGCCTCGTGGACTTCAACCGGTCGGGCGCACCCCTGATGGAGATCGTCACCGAGCCCGACATCCGGACCGCCGAACAGGCTCGCCGCTACGCCGAGGAGCTCCAGCTCCTCCTGCGGTCCATCCGCGCCTCGGATGCGGACATGGAACGTGGCCAGATGCGCGTCGAGGCCAACGTGTCCCTGCGGCCGCGCGGTACCGACGCGTTCGGCACCCGCGTCGAAGTCAAGAACATGAACTCGTTCCGATCGGTCGAGCGGGCGATCAACTTCGAGATCGAGCGTCAGGCGGCGATCCTCGATGCCGGCGAGGCGCTCGTCATGGAGACGCGCGGCTGGTCCGACGATCGCGCCGAGACGTACCGGATGCGGG